>JAWVGD010000633.1:0-4297 GCA_033855515.1 Baekduia sp. | reverse complement strand
GGTAGACGAAGGAGTTGGGCTGCTTGACCTTCGTGGCCGTGCCGTTGTCGGTGACGCCCGAGCCGCCGGTGTCCTCGACGATGTAGACGTTGCCCTGCGGGTCGACGTTGATGCCCTCGTAGCCACCGCGGCCCATCGAGCCGTCGAGCGGCGTGACCGCCGGGATGTCGGTGCTGTTGCCCCACTTCAGGGGCGTCGCGACGATCCGGCCCGTGTTGCCGGCCTCGCTCGAGAACAGGAGCTTGCCGTTGAACGGGTCGTACGCGGAGCCGTCGACACTCGACAGGCCGGTCTGGTCGAGCGGGTTGTTCCCGCCCGGCGCGCTGATCAGTGTGATCCGGTGCGCAGGATCGGTGACGTCCAGGTTGATGCGCGTGAGGTAGGCCTTGTTGCTGCCGTTCTCGTGGCCCTGGATCAGGAAGTGATGGCCGTAGTCGTAGCCGGCCGTGGGACCGCCGACGTCGCCGGGAATGGTGAGGTACGTGTTCTGGTCGGGCTCGGTCCGCGTCCGGGCGAGCGGGTCGGCGTTGTCGGCGAGGTAGCCGTAGGTCTGGTAGATCCCCGCGGGGTTCTCCAGGACATCGCTGCCCTTGGCGAGCGCCGTGGCGGTGAAGCCGGTGGCGAGGACATTGGCCGGGGTGCCCGAGGTGGCATTCGGGTTGGGGACACCGGAGGTGATCTGGGCGACGGCGGTGGCCGCGGCCGCGAGCCCGACTGCCGCAGCGGCGGCGCCGGGAACGATCTTGCGCAACGTGGAGCTCCTAGTTCGGGAGGGAGGAAGCGACGGCAACGTATGCCCGCGCGACACCCCTCCAGGTGAACGGCTCGTCACGTTCTCGTTGCCGACCTGTGACTTGAGAGCCGTTCACCGGATGGTCACCGGAGCGACATGTAGGGGTCCCTAGGGTGCCGCCGCCGGGTCAGCCGTCGTTGCCGTCGCCGAGGATGTCCTGGGGGAACTCGCCGTGCAGGAGCCAGCCGCCGTCCTCGGTGCGCTCCAGCGCGCCACGGCGCGTGAGCTCGCCGACCGCCTGGCTGACGGTCGGCCGCTGCGCGCCGACGAGGCGACCCATCATGGTGTGGTTGATCGGCAGTGGGACCAGCACGCCGTGGGCGGTCACCTTCCCGAAGCGCTCGGCCAGGCCCCACAGCGACAGCAGGATGCGGTCGTCGATGCGCACGACCTGATGGATGAGCAACCGCAGCGTCCCGCTGGTCGCCCGGCCCAGCGCGCGGCCGATGATCTCCCCCAGCACGCTCGGCCAACGCGCCGCCTGGCGGGCGAGGTGCCCGTCGAGCACCACCATCCGGCACATCTCGTCGGCCACGGTGTAGCGCACGCTGACGACCATCTCGGCGATGTGGCGACCGTGCGGCCACGGGCGCACGACGTCGCCGGGACCCAGCACCTCCAAGGTCGAGCGCTTGCCCACGTCCACCTCGCACAGCAGCACGCCGTCGACGATGAGCAGCCCGAGCTCGGCCGGGACGGCCGACCACGTGCCCTCCGCGTTCCAATCGCCGCGGGGAACCACCAGGGGCTCGGCGATCAGATCCCGGCGGGCGTCGGCGAACGCCTCGGGGCTGAGCCCCTCCCCGAGGTCCGGGTCCACGTCCAGGAGGCGTAACGGGCTCGGCATCCTCGCGGCGAGTTCCTCAGTCGCTGCTCTGGGCGGCGAGCTCGGCCTCCGCCTTGTGCAGCCGCTCGGTGGCTCCCTCGCTGATGCGCCGGAGCTCATTCAGCCGCGTCGCGGTCGTCGGGCGCGACCCGTACGTCTTGGCCTGGTACAGGTCGTAACGCTCGCGCGCGTACCGGGCCTCCGCCCGCAAGCTCTCGATCTGCTTCAGGTCCATCGTCAACGGAGCCCCTTCTCTCGCTCGTGGCCTTCGACGCTACTCCCTCGGCTGGGCACGCACGAGGGCGCAGCGCTCGACGGAGCTCCCGGAAGGGACTACCGTGTTGTAGGACCGGGCGTTCGAAGAGAAAGGGTTTTCATGACCCACGTCACCTGCCCAGGCTGCCAACTGCGCTTCGCGCGCGCCGCCGCGGCCCCCCTTCAGCGCTGTCCCTTCTGTGGCGGGTCACTGGCGACCGTCGCCGCCGGCACGACGGTGGGATACCAACTGGTGGACGTCGTCGTCCCGTTCGACGCGCTGCCCGAAGCCCGGTCCGACGCGCTGCTGCACCCGCCCCGGGGGCCGCGACCGCTCGAGCTGTAGCGCTCCCGCGCTCAGGCGCCCGGCAGCGTCGCCGAGGCGCGACACGTCACGCCGTCCGGGCCCGACGCCCGGACGCTGATGCGATCGGCGCCGGCCAGGTCGGGCAGCCCGCGCGACACGGTGAACGACCCCGAGCTCCCGCCCGCCCGTCGCGATCCACGCCACACGACGCGGCGCTCCTGGACGACGACCACGCGCCACGACGAGCCGGAACGGGCGTGGTCGAGCTCGAACTCGGTCTCCAGGCCGCCGTCGCGGGCCTTGACCTTCAGCTCCGAGTGAACGCGGCCGCCGCACGTGCCGGCCGCGCGCACCTCGCGGTCGTCACCGCCGCCGTGGCGGGCCAGCGCGGCGCCCGGCGCGGCGCCGAGCCCTGCGAGCAGGGCGATCGAGAGAGCGAGGAGTCGGCGGGACGGCTGCATGGCGCCCGTCACCCTGCCGCGGCGCCGCGCGGCGCGCAATGGGACTTCTGTCGCAGTCGCTCACCCGCCGCGGCG
Organism: Baekduia sp.; assembly: GCA_033855515.1. GTDB lineage: Bacteria > Actinomycetota > Thermoleophilia > Solirubrobacterales > Solirubrobacteraceae > Baekduia. The sequence continues at coordinate 1,580 of JAWVGD010000633.1, read as the reverse complement.
CGCGACGAACCCGTGGCGCTCCGCCCACAGCGCCGCCTGCGTGCGGTCGCTGACCCCGAGCGCGCGGAAGATGCTCGTCAGGTGGGTCTTGACGGTCTTCTCGCTGATCTCCAGCCGCCGCGCGATGAGCTTGTTCGGCAGGCCCTCGACGAGCAGCGCCAGCACCTCGGCCTCGCGGCCCGACAGCCGGTCGGCGGGATCGGGCTGTGACTGGGCGGTGAGGATCGTGCGTGCCGCGCGCGGATCGATCGGCGACTCGCCGCGCGCGGCGGCCCGGATGCCGTCGGCGACCTCCTCGGCCGCCACGTCCTTGAGCAGGTAGCCGCAGGCGCCCGCCTCGATCGCGCCGAGGATCCGCGGGCGATCCGAGAACGACGTGAGTACCAGCACCGCGGTCTGCGGATGGTCGGCGAGCACGCGCCGCGTCGCCTCGATGCCGTCCATGCGCGGCATGTCCAGGTCCATCAACACCACGTCGGGGGCCAGCTCGGCGCAGCGCGCCACCGCGTCGGCCCCATCGGCCGCCACGCCGACGACCTCGATGTCCTCCAGCGCGGCGATGAGCCGTCCGAGGCCGTCGCGGATGACGCCGTGGTCGTCGGCGAGCACGACGCGGATCATGCGACGGGGACCTCCAGCGCGACGGTCGTCCCGGCGCCCGGCTCCGACGCGACGCCGAGCGTCCCGCCGGCCTGGGCGACCAGGTCCTCCAACAAGGTCAGGCCGAGGTGGCCCTCGCCGGCGCGCTGCGCGCGCTGCCCGGCGTCGAAGCCGTCGCCGTCGTCGATCACGGTCAGCCGGAGCGTGCCGGGCGCCGTCGCCACGACGACCCGGACGTGGCGCGCCCCGGCGTGCGCAGCGACGTTGCGCAGCGCCTCGCGGGCGACGCGGTAGACGAGCGCGTCGGCGCCCGAGCCCGCGCCCGCCGCCGCGTGGTCGTCGACCTCGAGCTCGGTCACGACGCCCGCGGCGGCCAGTGGGCTGAGCAGGTCGTCCAGCGCTGCCGCGAGGCCGGCCGACGCCAGGTTCGGCGGGTGGATCTCCACGAGCAGCGTGCGCAGCGCGCGCACGCCCTGGCGCAGGCGGCCGGAGCTGTCGCGCAGCGCGGCGGCCTCCGCGTCGGCGCCGCGGCGCGCGGCGTCGTCGGCCAGCGGCGCGAGCCCGAACGCGATGCCGGCCAGGTCCTGGACCACGCCGTCGTGCAGATCGGCCGCGATCCGCCCCCGCTCGCGGTCAGACGCCTCGATCGCCTGCTCCAGAAGGCGCTCGCGATCGCGATGGCCGCGCTGCATCCGGCGGGCGAGCGACCACGACAGCGGCACCTGGAAGAGCAGCAGCACGACCAGCGCCGCGATGAGGGTCGGCGACAGGGCCCGCAGCAGCCGCTGCGCCGAGGCGCTCACCGCATCGAAGCGCTGGTAGGTCTCGAAGAGCACCGGCGTGCCGTTCGGCGTCCGGATCGCGGTGTGCGCCTCCAGCAGCTTGCCGGCGGCGCGCTCGTAGCGGTTCTCGGGCTTGGACAGGTCGCTCAGCTCGGCCTCGGCGCGGCCGTTGGTGAAGAGCGCCTGCTCGTCCTTGGT
>JAWVGD010000632.1:0-4314 GCA_033855515.1 Baekduia sp. | reverse complement strand
CGACCAACGAGGAGCTCCAGTCGACCAACGAGGAGCTCGAGACGATGAACGAGGAGCTCCAGTCGACCAACGAGGAGCTCGAGACGATCAACGACGAGCTGCGCATCAGAGGCGTGGAGCTCGATGCCGTCAACGGCCTGCTCGAGACGATCCTCGCCACCCTCGGCAAGGCCGTCGTGGTGCTCGACGCCGGCCTGACGGTCAAGGTGTGGAACCGCCACGCCGAGGAGCTGTGGGGCGTGCGCGCCGAGGAGGCCGACGGCCAGAGCTTCCTGGGGCTCGACATCGGCCTGCCGGTCGAGGCGCTGCGCGCGTGCATCCGTACGGCGATCGTCGGTCAGGAGCGGGCCGAGGTCACCGTCGAGGCGACCAACCGCCGCGGCCGCTCCGGGCGATGCCATGTCGTCGCGCTTCCGGCGACGTTCGACGGCGACGCCGCCGGCAGCGTCGTCCTGCTGATGGAGCTCACGGCCGGCGACGGGCCGTAGCGGCCGCGACTCCGCGGTCGCGGCGCTGGGCGACGGCCTCGCGGAGCGCCTGGCTGTGCTCGCGCGCCTCCTGGTAGCGCGCGAGGTTCGCGGCGAGGCGCCGCTCCTGGTCGTCGTGGGCCTCGCGCATGCGGCGGGCGGTGTCCATCAGCTCCGCCAGTGCGGGCGGCCGCCACGTCGGGCCGCCCAGGGGATCGCCGGCCGGGGCCGAGACCGCCGTCAGCGGGGGCGCCAGCGGTCCGGGGTCGCCGGTGGGCAGGGTGGGGCGCCGGCTGACGAGCAGCCACGTGCGGTCTGGGCGGCGGCTGACCACCCCGCGCTCCGCGAGCTCGCCGAGCGCGAGCGTGATCGTGGAGCGACGGCCCCCGACCAGGCGCCCGAGCGCCTCGTGCGACAGGGCCAGCGGCAGGTGGATCCCCGAGGGAGTGACGCGGCCCCAGCGGTCGGCGAGATCCCAGAACATCGCCTCGAGGCGCTGATCGATGCGCGGGAGCTGGGCGATGGCCGCGTGCACCGCCAGGCGCGAGAGCTGGCGGCCGGTGCGCTCCAGCAGGCCCACGGCCAGGCCCGGCCAGAGCGCGAAGGGCCGCTGCAGGCGGTCGTCGAGGACCGCCACGCGGCTCGGCACCGGGGCCGTCCAGCGCAGCGCCACGTCCAGGGAATCCAACACGCGGCCCGAGGAGAGCACGACGTCGCCCGGGCCGAGCAGCTGCAGCGCGCTGCGGCCCGCCAGACGCACGTCCTGCAGGAGCACGCCGTCGATGACCATGATGCCGAAGGGGCGCGCGTGGCTGGCGTCGGCGGCGAGGTCCCACTCGCCGACCGGGACGTCGGTGACCCTCAGGCGCAGGTACTCGCGCGCCTCGGCCCGGTCGTCGTCGCGCAGCCGCGCCGCGAGCTCCGGCTCGGCGTCGAGGAGGTGCACGTAGGAGGGGGAGGAGGCGATCATGGGCACGTTTCCGCGGTGTGACGCCGACCTGCCCGCGCCGAACACCGACACATGGTGGAGCACCGACGCTGGTCCCGCAAACGACGCGCCGCCCGGCGGCGGCGGCCCGCAGCCCGAGCGGGCGCAGGCGGCACCATGTTGGGAACCAACCGAAGGGGTCATGGGTGGTTGCGTGCGCGCGACGCTGTAGCGGTGTCGCGCATCGGCAAGGGTGTTGGAGCGGTCGATGAGCCCGGCCCGGGGCTCGTCGCGGTCATCGAGCCGCGCGCGGAGGTGACCGTCGTACGGCTGCAGGGCGACCTGGATCTCCTCGGCGCCGGCACGCTGCGGCGCATGCTGAACGGCCCGCCCGCCATCGGTGGCCCGCTCGAGTTCGACCTGGCCGGCCTGGACTTCCTGGACTGCGCGGGGCTGGCGGTGCTCGTGGAGACACAGCGCCGTGCGGCCGGTGACGGCCACGCGGTGCGGCTGGCCGGCGCGACGGGCGACGTCCGGCGCCTGCTTGCGCTCACGGGCCTCGACGGCGCATCGCCGCCCGAGCAGTCGGCCCCGGCGGTGCGGCTGGTCAGCTGACCCGGCGGCGCAGCGCGACCTCGCCGATGAAGGAGCCGACGGGGCCGCCGGTGATCACCACCAGGAGGGGGAACCACCAGCCCCAGAGCTTCTGGAGCGCGCCGTTGGCGGTCAGGGCGACCAGCGCGAGGAACCCGAGGCCGTGGATCGGGCCGAGGATGTGGACCACGTTGTCGCTGCGGTCGATGAAGGCGAAGTAGACGAGCACGACGAGCGCCAGCGCGTCGGCGATGCCGACGGCCAGGACCTGGTTGAGGAGCTTCTTGGCGTCGGGCTGGGTGGGGGCGGAGGGGGTCACGGCCCACATTCCAGCAGGCGCGGGCTTCGTGGGGCCCGTGGGCCCGCGACGCTCAGGCGAACCGGTCGGGTGCGAAGGGCGACAGGTCCATCGGCGGTGGCTCGCCGGCGAGGGCCCCCGCGATCACCCGGCCGGTGATCGGACCCAGCGCGACGCCCGCGCCCTCGTGGCCGGTGGCCAGCCACAGGCCCGGCGTGCGCGTCGACGGCCCGATCGCCGGCAGGTGATCGGGCAGCCACGGCCGGAAGCCGACCCAGGCGGCCTCCCGCGCCAGGCCGGCGACCGCCGGCACCAGCCGCGCGGCCCGCTCGCGCACCGCGTCCTCCAGCGCTGCGTCGACCGACGCATCGAAGCCGCACCGCTCGCGCGTGGAGCCCACGACCAGCCGGCCGTCCCATGTCGTCTCGATGACGGTCGAGACTTGGCGCCCGAGGTCGGTGCTGGCGACCGAGAGCAGGTAGCTGCCGTCGACGACCTTGTGACGCAGCCACTGCTCGTCGGGCGCCGGCAGCCGCAGCCGCAGCAGCTGGCCCTTGCGCGGCTCCAGCGGCAGCGGGACGCCTGCGGCGCCGGCGAGCGGGCCGGTCCACGGACCCGCGGCGAGGACCACCGCGCCGGCGAGCACCTCCTCGCCGCCACCCAGCCGGACGCCGCGGGCGCGCCCGTCGTCGCCCACGAGCACGTGCTGGACCGGCGTGCCGGGACGCACGGTGGCACCGCGGGCGGCGGCGTCGGATGCCAGCGCGCGGGCGATCGCGCGCGGGTCGCACTGCAGGTCGCCGGGGACGTGCAGGGCGCCGTGCAGCGCGCCGGTCAGGTGCGGCTCCCGCTCGCGCACCGCGGCGTCGTCGAGCAGCGCGCAGTCCACGCCCGCCGCCCGCAGCCGCGCCGCGCGCGCCGGCTCGGCCGTCCACGTCCGCGCATCCGGATGGACGATCAGCGCCCCCTTGCGGCGGATCCGCGCGACCGGTCCCAGGAGGTCGTCGAGCTCGTCGTAGACCGCCATCCCGAGCACGGTGAGCTCCAGCTCCGGCCCGGCGTCCTTGTCGGAGCAGAGCACGTTGCCCTCGCCCAGGCCGGTCGTCTCGCCCGACACCTCGCCACGGTCGAGCAACACGGTGGCGATGCCCCGGCGCGCGAGCTCCCACGCCGTCGCGGCCCCGACGATCCCGGCGCCGACGACCACGACATCGGGGCGGCTCATCCCAGCCGGAAGCCGGCCGGGAACGGATCCTCGGGGTCCAGGAGGTACTGACCCATCCCCGTGATCCACGCCCGGCCCGTGATCTCCGGGACGATCGCCGGCAGCCCCGCCACCTCGGTCTCCGCCACGATCCGCCCGGTGAAGCGCGTGCCGAGCACCGACTCGCTCACGAACGCCTCGCCGACGCCCAGCGCGCCGCGCGCGTGCAGCTGTGCCAGGCGCGCCGAGGTCCCGGTCCCGCACGGCGAGCGGTCCAGCCAGCCGGGGTGGATCGAGGTCGCCGCGCGCGCGTCGGACCCGTCGCGCCCGGGCGCGTGCAGCACGACGTGGTGGCAGCCGGCGATCCTGGGGTCGGCGGGGTGGACCGGCCGGTCGATGGCCTCGATGGCCGCCATGATGTCGGCGCCGCAGGCGATCAGGCGGTCGGCCTGCGCCGGGTCGACGTCGACGCCCACCGCGGCGGCGTCCACGATCGCGTAGAAGTTGCCGCCGAAGGCCATGTCATAGGGGATGGTGCCCCAGCCCTCGACGTCGACCGCGCGGTCGCGGGCTGCAAGGAACGCGGGGACGTTGCGAAGCGTCACCGATCGCGCACGTCCCTCGCGTACGTCGACGCGGACCTCGACGAGCCCCGCCGGCGTGTCGAGCGCGACGACGGTCTCGGGCTCGGTGACGGCGACCATCCCGGTCTCCACCAGGACCGTCGCGACGCCGATGGTCCCGTGCCCGCACATCGGAAGGCAGCCCGACACCTCGATGAACAGGACGCCCCAGTCGGCGTCGGGGCGGGTCGGCGGCTGCA
>JAWVGD010000631.1:0-12734 GCA_033855515.1 Baekduia sp. | reverse complement strand
TCGACCGGCCCCAGGCGCTCCATCACCGCCGGCGACGCGTCGATCTGCTCGCCGGTGACCGGATCGACGAGGAACAGCTCCTCCTCGACGCCGAGGGAGAACGGGCGGCCGGAGCCGAACGCGTGGCTGGAGTCGGGCATCCGGGAAACAGACGTACCCTCGGAGGGGATGGAGCATCAGGACCAGCGGTCGGACGTCACGGTCCTGGTGGCCAACACCACCAACAACGCCAAGGGCGGCGCGGCGCGCCATCGCCGCTGGGCGCCGGCACGCGACGCGGCGTGGGACCTGCTGGACGGCTGGGTGGCGCCGGGCGCGCGGGTGGCGGTCGTGGGGGCGGGCAACGGCGATGACGTCCCGCTGGCCCGGCTGGCGCGGCGGGCGGGCGCCCTGGACCTGATCGACCTCGATCGCGCTGCGCTGCGCCGCGCACGGCGCAGGGCGCAGGGCGGGGGCCTGCGAAGAGGCGGCCGCGGCGGCGCCGCCGTCCGGGCGCTGGCCGAGGACGTGACCGGCGGGGCGGCCGATGCGATCGTCGCCGCGGGGTCCGCGCGCGCCGGAGCACGCGCCCGCGGGACGGTGACGCCCGCCGTCTGCGCCGACGCCGTCGGCGACGGCCCGTACGACGTCGTCGTCTGCGACCTCCTGCTGACCCAGCTCCTGTACCCGGCGCTGCGGCGCACCGGGCTGGACGGCCGGGCCGTCGACGACGTCCTGCTTCGTGACGGCCAGGGGCTGACCGACGCCGTCGTCGCGCGGCTGCACGCCGCGGCGCCCGGCGGCACGGTCGTGATCCTCCACGACCTGCTCGGCTGGTGGGACGGACATGCGCAGCCGTTCGGGCTGGAGGAGCTGCTCGCCCGGGGTGCGGAGGACCCCGCCGCGGCGGTGGCGCTCGCGGCCCGCGGGTCGCTGCCCTACGGGTGTGACCCGTGGACGGCGACGCGGCGCGCGGGCGCCGAGGTGGCCGAGACCCGCCTCTGGCGCTGGCCGTTTGCCGCCGGCGCCGACTACGCCGTCTTCGGGCTCGTCACGCGCCGGCCGTGAGCCGGCGGTGCCCGCCCTGGCGGGGTGGGGCAGGCCGCACGCGCCGCTGGACGGGCTGCCCCGTATCGGCGGCGCGCCGCGGGTGCGACGCTGCGCCCATGGCCGTCTCACTCCTCACCCAGACCGGATCGCGCCGGCCCGAGGACCACCACTTCACGCTGCCGGTGGTCCGCCCGCTGCCGCGCCCGCCGATGCGGCCGGCACCGCAGACGTGGTGAGCCCGGGCGCCGCTCAGACCACGAGGCCGTGGCGCACGGTGTTCTCGCACACCGCGCGGGCCTCGACGAACTGCAGCAGGTAGTCCGGGCCGCCCGCCTTCGGGCCGGTTCCCGACAACTTGCCACCGCCGAAGGGCTGGCGGCCGACCATCGCGCCGGTGATCTCCCGGTTGACGTACAGGTTGCCCACCGGCGTGCGCGCGGCGACCTCCTCGATCGTCTTCGGGCTGCGGGAGAACAGGCCGCCGGTCAGCGCGAAGCGCGACGCGTCGACGAGCTCGCACGCGGCCGCGATGCTCGGCACGCTCTGCAGCGCCAGGACGGGACCGAAGATCTCCTCCTGGATGACCGGGTGGTCGTCGGGCAGCCCGCAGAGCAGCGTCGGGGCGACGTAGTAGCCGCCACCGGCCGGCAGGCCATCGGAGGCCGCCGCGACGCGCGTCGCCGCCGACGCGCCCTGCTCGGCGTAGCGGCGCACGCGCAGCTGCGCGTCGGCGTCGATCACGGGCGGGACGTCGGTGGCGAAGTCCTCGGCCGGCCCGACCAGCAGCGTGGCCACCGCGCCCGCCAGCCGGTCGGCCAGCGCGTCGGCGACCGCCGCGTGGACGAGCACCCGCGACGCCGCCGAGCACTTCTGCCCGGCGAAGCCGAACGCGCTGGACAGCAGCGCCGGGACGACGTCGTCGAGATCGGCGTCGGCGTCGACGATGACCACGTTCTTGCCGCCCATCTCGGCGACGACCTTCTTGATGTGGAACTGATCGGGGTCGGGCTGGGCCGCGCGCGACAGGATCGACAGGCCGGCGGCGCACGAGCCGGTGAAGACGATGGTGTGCACTCGCGGGTCGGCGACGAGCGCCTTGCCGGCCTCGTCGCCGCCGGGCAGCAGGCTGAGCGCGTCGTGCGGGACGCCGGCGGCGTGCAGCGCGTCGACGACCGCCTTGGCACACGCCGGCGCCTGCTCGGCGGGCTTGAGCACGACGGCGTTGCCCACGGCCAGCGCCGCGCTGGTCATGCCGGCCGCGATCGCCAGCGGGAAGTTCCACGGCGCGATGACGCCGGTGATCCCGCGCGGGACGTACTTCATGGTGTTGCGCTCGCCCGGCAGCTGGATGAGCGACCGGCCGCGATCCAGCGCCAGGGCGCCGGCGGCGTAGTACTCCATGAAGTCGATGGCCTCGCAGACGTCGCCGTCGGCCTCCGGCCACGGCTTGCCGCACTCGCGCACGGCCAGCGCGGCGAGCTCCAGCCGGCGCCCGCGCAGCAGGTCCGCCGCACGGCGCAAGGTGGCGGCGCGCTCCTGCGCGCTCCGCGACGACCACTCCCGGAAGCCCTCGGCGGCCCGGGCGACGGCGGCGTCCACGTGCGCCGCGCCGGCGGCGTGGGCCCGGGCCACCACGCGCTCCGGGGCGCTCGGGTCGACCGAGGCGAACGCGTCGCCGCGGACGAGCTCTGACCCGATGAGCATCGGGACCTCGAGCGGCAGTTGCGCGTCGAGCGCCGCGAGCGCGTGCAGCGCGGCGCTGCGGACCTCGGCGCGCCGCAGCTCCAGCAGCGGCTCGTTGGCGAACTCGGCGACGGCGGTCATGGAGCCTCCAGGAGGGAGTTGAGGTCGACGCCCTCGGCCTGGGCGCGCAGGAACGAGTCGTTGCTGGTGTTCTCCAGCAGGCGGCGCACGAGGTAGGCCATGCCGGCGACGAGGTCGCCGACCGGGCAGTAGCAGCGGATGCGGCGGCCGTCGGCGAGCAGCGCCGCCTGGGTCTCGTCGCCGAGGCCGCGCAGGACCTGGAATTCGACATCGCGGCCGCGGGCGTCGGCGTAGGCGGCGGCGTGGGCGATGGAGCGCAGGTTGTGCGACGCGATCGCGGCGCGGATCCGCTCAGGGCCGGCCTGGGCATCGATCAGGCGGCGGCTGAGCGCCTCGAAGGTGCGGTCGCACCCGCGGCGGTCGGAGAAGACCGGCGGCTCCCAGCCGTGCTGGAGGGCCTGGACGGTCTCGTGGTCCCAGTAGGCGCCCTTGACCAGCCTGATGGTGAACGGGTGTGCCCGCGGATGCTCGCGGGCCCAGTCCAGGAGGCGATCGAGGTGCTGCGGGGACTCGGTGAGGTAGGCCTGCAGGACGATGCCGGCCGACGGGCCCTCGGCGAACTCCGGCTCGGAGAGCAGGCGCAGCGTGAGCTCCGTGACCGCCTCGCGCGTGTCGAAGGACTCCATGTCGACGTGCAGGTGCGCGCCCGTGTCGCGCGCGACGCGCAGGAGGTTGCGCAGGCGCGCCTCGGCGCCGGCGATCCCGCGCTCTGGGGCGGTCGCGCGCAGCAGCGGCGTGAGCGCCGAGACCTTGACCGAGAGGTTGACCCGCGGGATCGGGCCGGCGGCGTCGGCCTCGAGCAGCGGCCGCTGCGGCCAGCCCCGCGACGCGGCGTGCACGGTGCGCAGGACGTCCTCGCAGCGACGGGCATAGGACTCGGCCTCGTCCTCGGTGACGGTGGCCTCGCCGAGCAGGTCGATGGTGGTCGCGACGCCGTCGCGCCACAGCTTCTCGACGGACGGCAGGGCGGCGCGGGCGTCGGCGCCGATGATGAAGCGCTGGGCCATCGACTTGACGCCCAGCGCGGCGGCGTGGGCCAGCGGCCGGCGGGTCAGCGCGCCACCGGCCAGCGCGGCGCCGCGGCGGGCCAGCGGCGAGTCGTCGGCCTCGGCGAGCAGCTCACCGAGGTGGCGCGCCAGCTCGGCGGGGCTGTCGCAGGCGGGGCGCACGTCGACGAAGCGGAAGACGGCGGCGCGCAGCGCGGGATCGGCGACCATCGCGCCCATGACGCGGCGCTCGAGGGCGGCGCGCGGCGTTCGCCGGGCCGTGGGCATGGCGGCCACGAGCCGCGCGCCGACCGCCGCGACTGCTGGCTCCAGCTCCTGGGTCCTCTCCCCGTCCATCAGCATCACTGGATGGTGCGCCGGTACAGGCCCTCGGGCCAGCGCTATGGCGTCTCGATGTACGACCAGCGGCTGCGACATCTGTCGCAGGGCGTATCGTCGCCGTCCCATGGCCGCGGAGCTCCAGGATCTGGTGGACGACCTCGCGGAGGCCGTGGGACGGCCGGTGGCGCTGGAGGACCGGCGCTGGCGGCTGCTGGCGTTCAGCGCCCACACCGAGCTCGAGGACCGTGTGCGGCAGGCCTCGATCCTGGCGCGGGCCGCGCCGCCCGACGTCGTCGCATGGCTGGACACGCTCGACCTCGAGCGTGCCGGCGACCTCGTGGACACCCCCGCCAACCCGGCGATCGGGATGGGCCCGCGCACGTGCGCGCCCGTCCGCCACGACGGCGCGGTGCTCGGCTTCCTCTGGGTCATCCCGGGTCCGGTGCCACTGGACGCCGCGCAGCGCGGGGCGCTGGCGGCGACCGCCGGCCGGGCGGCGGACAGGCTATGGGCGCAGCGTGTGGGCGGCGGCGAGGCGCACGCCCGGATCGCGGCGCTGCTGGGCGCCCTGCTGGACGACCCGGACCCGGCGGTGCGCGTGCGGGCGGCCGCCGACCTCGTCGCGCGCCAGGGGTGGGGCGCGCGGGGGGCGGGATACGCGGTCGCCGTCGCGGACGTGGACGGGGGCGCCGAGGCGTCCGAGGTCGCCGAGCGCGCCCGGCGCCGCTGGCAGGCCGACGACCTCGTCTGGCGGGCGCGGGGTGAGACGGTCACCGCCCTGGCGCACCTGTCCTCCGGCCACGACGTGGTGGCGCTGGCCCGCCTGCTCGTCGACGCGGGCGCCGCCCACGCCGCCGCGTCAGCGCCGCTGGACGAGCCCGCCGCGGCGCGCGCAGGGCTGGCGGAGGCCTCCGATGCGCTCGTCGTGCTGCAGCGCATCCCGGCGCTGGGCCCGGCGGCCGCGAGCGCGGCCCTGGGGACGTGGCCGACGATCGCACGCCTGTGGGATGCGGCCGGGCGCCCGTCGCTCCCGGTCCCGCTGCCCGCGCTGCTGGCGCACCGCTCCGGCCTCGAGCTGGCCCGCGCGCTGGAGGCGACCCTGGACGCCGCGGGCGATGTCGCCGCCGCTGCGCGCGAGCTGCACGTCCATCGCGCCACGCTCTACCGCCGCCTCCAGCGGGCCGAGGAGCTGACCGGGCTGCGGCTGGCCTCCGGCGACGATCGCCTGCGCGCGCATCTGGCGCTGCGAATGTGGCGGCTCGCGGGCTCACCCGGCCTAGGATGAGTAGATGTCCGCGCTCCGCGCCGCCCGCCGCTCGACGCTCTTCGAGACCGTCTTCCTGCTGGTTGTGGCCGTCGGGCTGGCGATCACCCTGCAGGCCTACGCGGTCAAGCCCTACCGCATCCCGAGCGGGTCGATGGAGCCGACGCTGAACATCGGCGACCGTGTGCTCGTCGACCGCTTCTCGCATCGGGTCCTCGGCGACGAGCCGAAGGTCGGCGACATCATCGTCTTCCACCCGCCGCACGGGGCCGACTCGAGCAACCCGGTGTGCGGCGACGGGACGGCGGGCGGCGGGACCTCGACCCCGTGCGACAAGCCCACCGCGACCGCGTCGACCCAGACGTTCATCAAGCGCGTGGTCGGTGTCGGCGGCGACCGGCTGTCGATCGAGCGGGGACGCGTGACCCGCAACGGCAGGCCGACCAAGGAGCCGTTCATCGCGGCCTGCGATCCGGCGTCCAGCTCGTGCGACTTCCCGAGGACGATCACGGTCCCCAAGGGCTCCGTGTTCGTGATGGGCGACAACCGCGGCAACTCCGATGACAGCCGCTACTGGGGGCCGGTGCCCGACGCCTGGGTCGTGGGCAAGGCGTTTGCGACCTACTGGCCGCCGTCGCGGATCGGGACCGACTAAGCGGGTGTTCGCGCAGGGGGCGAAACCCGCGGCGCAGCAGGGACCCACGCTAGTAGGGGCCCACCACTAGCGCGTCGCTCCGGGCACGGTGAGGCGCCCGTGGGCGAGCAGCCTGCCGTAGCGGTGCCGCGTCCGCGGACCGTAGCCGGGCCAGACGTACCAGCGGTAGCGGCCGGGGGAGAGGCGCTGCGTGCGGCCGCCGAACCGCCAGCTCGTCCGCAGGACGTAGCGGGTGGCGGCCGGCCAGGCGCTGAGGATCTTGCGCGTCCCGCGGAACAGCTGGATGTTGTAGTACTTGGCTCCGGGGCGGGCGCGCCAGCGCAGGATCGGCTCGCCGGCGGCGGTGGCCGACGCCCGCGGCGGCGGGCCGGCGGTGGCGGTCGTGCTCGCCGCGGTCGCGTTGCCCGCAGCGTCGCGCAGCGTCGCCGTCCAGGTGTAGGTCGTGCCCGCCGTCAGCGGGCCGTCGGCGACCTCGTGGGTGCTCGCCGGCCCGTCGAGGACGGTCTTCTCCGCGGCGCCGGCGTCGCCGGGCCGGCGCACGACGGTCACCTGCTGGGCGTCGGCCGCCGGCGTCCAGCGCACCGCGGCGCTGCGACCCGCGACGGTCGCCGCCAGATCGCTGAGGCCGGGCGCCGTCGCGTCGTAGTCGAGCCCGAACGCGAGCGGCGCGCTCACGTTGCCGGCGACGTCGCGGCAGGTGCCCGCGGCGGCGGCGGCTGGCGCGTCGGGTCCGGCGTAGGTGCTCGTGGTGCAGCTGGCGATGCCGGACGTGACGTCGGTCCCCGACCAGCCGATGGCGACCGGCGCGGTGTACCAGGACGCGACGTCGGGCGGTCGCGCGGGGACGGCGCGGACGCCGGCGGGCGGCGTCGCGTCGATGCGGATCCAGTCCGTCGTGGCGGTGGCCTTCTGCCCGCCGTTGTAGGCCGTGCAGGAGACCTGTGCTCCGGGCGTGTCGCCGGCGATCTTCTGGGGGTTGCAGCCGTCGGTCTGGGTGACCGTGCCGGTGATGGTCCAGGTGACGGTGACCGCGCCGGTGAACCAGCCCGCCGCGCCGGCGGGGCCGGCGAGCGTGTAGTCGATCTGCGGGACGGCGGCGTGGGCGGCGGGCGCCGTCAGCGCGAGGACCGCCAGGGCGACCGCGCCGAGCGCGCGCGCCCTCACGTCCGCAGCCTCGTGGTGGCGCGCGCCGCGTTCGCCGCGCCGGCGACGGCGAGCGCGAGCAGGGCCGCGCCGGCGATCGCCAGCCACGTCCGGTCCAGGCGCCCGGTGGCGTCGCCCGCGCGCGTCGCGGCGCGGCCGGCCGGCGCGGTGAGCGCCTGGCGCACGGCGTCGAGCCGTCGGGCGGCGGCGGCTCCCACCCGCGACTCGCCGTTCACGGCGGTGCTCGGCGCCCGGCGGCGCGCGGCGTGGCGGTGACGCGCCGGCGGCGAGGGGCGCCGGCTGGGGCCTGTCACGGCCGTGGGCGCCCGCGTCGTGGCCGGGTGCGGTGCCGCCGCGGCGCCGGCGCGCGTGGCCTGCGCCGGTGCGACCGCGGCCCGGGGCGCAGCCGACCGGGCTGGAGCCCTCTTCGTCGTGCCGGGCGCCGGGTCGGGTGCGAGGCGGGGTGCCCGCGGTGCCGGCGTGGGATCGGGCGTGGGCGCCTGCTGCGCAGCGGCCGCCCCTGCCGAGATCAGCCCGCCCGCGAGGACGGCGATGCACCACGCACCTGTTCTGCCGGCGTGCACCCGCTGCTGCTCCGAGGTCGGGGTTCGGGGAGACCGTACGCCGATCCCCACCGGTGAGTCAACGGCGCTGATCAGCGGCCCGTCCCGCGCGGCCCACTAGCCCGGCCGCTCGAGGCGACCTCCCGCCGCACCGGGCGGGGCACGCCGTCGCAGCAGCGCCACCCGCTCATCCCGTCCCGCCGGACTGGTGAGCAGCAACGCCGCGAGGAGCGTCAGGGTCAGGACGGTGCCCCCGGAGGCGATGGCGGCCACGGCGACGGCGGCAGTCGCGGCGGAGGACAGCACCGGGGCGGTGGGGCGGCCCGGTGCGGGCGCGGGGAGCGCGTCCGGGGTGCGGAGGGCCTGCTGCGGCGTGGCGGGACCGCCGCGGGCCGGTGCGCGGTGCGCGTCGCCGGTGGGTGAGGCGAGGGAATACAGCGCGACGCGGCGCACCGACGGGGCGGGCGTGGTCGCCGCCGCTGGAGGGGCGCTGACGGCGGCACTCGCGGCTCGGTGCCGGGCGGCGCGCGGGGCGTGCCGTCGCGGCCGGCCGCCGCTGCCGGTGGCCGCCGGCGCCGTGGCGACCATGGGCGTGGCGGCGGCCACCGGATCGCCGGCGCCCGGCGGCGGAGCGCCCGCCACGGCCGGCGGCCGGCCCGCCGTCCGACGTGCGGCGTGGGTCCGGCCGGCCGACGCGTTGGGCTGCGCCGACCCGCCGGCGGCCGAGATCGTGGGCGGATCGGGCGCCGCGGGCGCCGTGGCCTCGGGCGGCGCATCGGGCACCGTCGGCGGCGCCGGCGCCGCGGCCTCGGGCGGTGCAGGCGGCGGCGGGGCCGCCGCCTGCACCGTGGCCGTGTCGACCGGTGGCGCCGCCTCCGGGCTGGACCCGGTCACCGGGAGGGTGACGTCTGCCGGCGCCGGCGGCACGGCGCTTTGCGACTCCGGCGCGACCGTCCCCCGGGTCGCGTCCGGCGCACTCGCGCCGCTGGTCTCCACGACGACCGGCATCCCCTGAACCGCGTCGTCGGCGCGCGCCGCGGGCACCGCAGCCACCACCGCCACGAGGGCGGGGAGCAGGACGCGCAGCAGGCGGTCGACGAGGTTCATCCGGCGTGATGGATGCCACCGGATGCGCCGATCGATCCATGCGCATGGCCCGTACGCGCGGTATCGCGCATGCATGCGTGGGTCTCCTACCCGATGGTCGCGCCCACGGGCGGTCGCGGGACCAGTAGCGTCCGCCGCATGGGGGCCACGCCGGCCAGCTCCCGGACGGAGACCATCGAGGCGCACCTGCCCCTCGTCCGCTCGATCGCGCAGCGCTACGTCCGCCACGGCGAGCCGCTCGAGGACCTCGTCCAGGCCGGGACCGTCGGGTTGATCAAGGCCGTCGACCGCTTCGACCCGGGCCGCCACCGCGACCTCGCGGCGCTCGCCCGCCCGTCGATCGAGGGCGAGATCCGCCATCACCTGCGCGACGGCGGCGGCGGCCCGCACGTGCCGCGGACCGACCGCGAGCTGGCCGCGCGCGTCGGGGCCGTATCCACCGAGCTGACCGCGCGCCTGCACCGGCCGCCGACGCGCCCCGAGCTGGCGGCTGCCGCCGGCGTCGACGAGGCCCGCGTGGTGCGCGCGCTGCAGGCTCAGGGCGCGGCCCGCGCCGTGTCGCTGGACGAGCGCGACGGCGAGCGCACGCCCGCCAGGCGGGCCGAGGCCGAGGCCGCGGAGGCCCGCGTCCTGCTGGAGACCGGCTGGGAGCGGCTCGACGAGCGCGAGCGCCGCCTGCTGGAGCTGCGCTATCGCGAGGACCGCAGCCAATCGGAGATCGCGGCCGAGCTCGGGCTGTCGCAGGCGCACGTCTCCCGCCTCCTGCGCGCCGCGCTCGACCGCCTGCGCGCCGCGGTCGATCCGCCGGAGGCCGCCGCCGGCGACGGGTCCGCCCAGATCGGCCCGGCGCCGGCCCTGAGCGACCCCTCCGCCGACGCCCGCAGCGGCCGGCTGCTGCTGCGCCTGCCCCGCACGCTGCACCGCGATCTCGCCGCCGAGGCCGAGCGGGAAGGCATCCCGCTGAACACGTTCATCGCCGGGACGCTGGCCGCCGCCGTCGGTTGGCAGGACCCCGACGGCGCGCCCGCGGCACCGTCGCGCCGCGGCCGCCCGACGCGGCTGCTGGTCGTCAACGCCATCGTCATCGCGCTGGCGGCCCTGGCGGGCGTGGCCCTGCTGCTCGCCGCCTGGCTCGGCTGACGCGCGGGTCGCCGCGCGAGACACGGTGATGGAACCGGCGCGCCTGGGCATACTCGCCGCGATGCCACCCGCCCAGCTCGCCCGCGCCGATGCGCTCCTCGGCGACGCCATCGAGGCGGCGATCAAGCTGCACCACCGCCGGCGCCTGCGCCGGCTCGGGCATCCCGGGGTCCTGGACCCGCCGCCCAAGCCCGACCTCTTCGCCGCCGGCGCGCCCGTCCCGCGGCCGGGATGCCGCCTGCAGGTGCTGGTCGACGGCGCCACCGCGCTGCCCGCGATCGCCGAGGCGATCCGCGGCGCCCGCTCGCACGTGCACATCACCGGCTGGCACCTGTCGGCCCACTTCGAGCTCGTGCGCGGCGAGCATCCCGTCGTCCTCGGGGAGCTGCTCGCGGAGGTCGCCGAGCGCGTCGACGTGCGGGTCATGGTCTGGGCCGGCGCGCCGGTCCCGGTGTTCCACCCGACGCGCAAGGAGGTCGAGGCCGAGGTCGAGAAGCTCGTGCGCGACACGAAGATCCGCTGCTTCAGGGATCCGCGCGAGCACCCGGTCCACTGCCACCACGAGAAGACCGTCGTCGTCGACGACGAGGTCGCGTTCGTCGGCGGCATCGACATGACCGATCTCTCCGGCGACCGGTTCGACACCTCCGACCACCCGGCGCGGCGCAAGCTCGGCTGGCACGACGTCGGCACGCGGCTCGAGGGCCCGGTGGTCGCCGATGTGGCCGAGCACTTCGCGATGCGCTGGCGCGAGGTCGCGCGCGAGACGCTGCCGCCGATCGTCGCGCCCGCACCGCTGACGGGACAGTCGACCAGCACCGTGCAGATGGTGCGCACGGTGGCCGACGGCATGTACGACGCGGTCCCCAAGGGCGACTTCCGCATCATGGAGTCCTACGTCCGAGCGCTCAGGGCCGCCCAGCGGTTCGTCTACCTCGAGAACCAGTTCCTGTGGTCGCCCGAGATCGTGGAGCTGCTCGTCGACAAGCTGCAGCACCCGCCGGTGCCGGACTTCCGCCTGGTCGTCCTCCTGCCGGCCAACGCCAACAACGGCCAGGACGACACCAGCGGCCAGCTCGGGGTCCTCTCCGAGGCCGACGACCACGGCAACCCGCACTTCCTCGCGACGACGATCCGCTCGCGCACCGGCCACCGCGACGACCCGCTCTACGTCCACGCGAAGGTCGGCATCGTCGACGATCGCTGGATGACGATCGGCTCGGCGAACATCAACAGCCACTCGCTGCTGAACGACACCGAGATGAACGTCGTCACCGACGACGCGGTGCTGGCGCGCGCGACGCGCGAGCGCCTGTGGGCCGAGCATCTGGAGCTCGACCCGGCGCAGATCGCCGGCCTCGACCCGATCGAGGCGATCGACGGCCACTGGCGGCCGATCGCGGTCGAGCAGCTGCGACGCCGGAAGGCCGGCGAGCCCCCGACGCACCGGCTCATCGCGCTGCCCGGCGTCTCCAAGCGCTCCCGCCGCCTGCTCGGTCCACTCCAGGAGCTGGTCGACGACGGCTGAGCGCCGTCGCGTCAGTCGCGGCGCGAGGCGATCAGCCAGCCGATGAGCACGCCGGCCGCGAAGCCGGCGATGAGCGTCACCGGCAGCGGGTTGTCGCGTGCCGTCCCGGCGGCCGAGGAGGCGGCGTGCTGGGCGCTGTCGGCGACCGACGCGGACGTCGCGTCGGAGGCCTTCTCCCGAGCGGCACCGGCGGTGCCGGTCACCTTGGCCCTGGCCTCGTCGACCTTCCCGGTGATGCGCGACTTCGTCTCGTCGAGCTTCTCGTGGGCGCGCGCCTTGACGTCCGCGCGCTCGGCCAGCGCGGCCGCGGTGGCGGCCAGCTCCTCACGCGTGTGCTCGATGGCGGCGCGGATCTCCTCGGGCGTGCGGGCGGCGTCGCTCATCGGGTGCTCCCGTCGTGGCCGTGCTGGCGGGCCGCGGCGACGTGCTCCTTGGTGAAGCGCACGTCCTCCTTGATGGTCTGCAGCGTCTGCTCGGGCACCGGCGGGGCCGCCCGCTGCGCACGCTGCTTGCCCAGCAGCGCGAGGACGCCCGCGACCACGAAGAGCACGACGGCGACGATGATCGCCGCGAGCCAGCCGGCGACGGCGGTCGAGAGCGCGAGGATGGCGGCGGCCACGACGGCGCCGACGCCGTACAGCGCGAGCAGCCCGGCGCCTCCGAACATCCCAGCGCCGATGCCGGCCTGCTTGCCCTTGGCGGTGAGCTCGACCTTGGCCAGCTCCAGCTCCTGGCGCACGAGGGTCGAGACCTGGGTCGAGAGATCGCGGACCAGCTCCCCGGCGGGCCGCTCGCGCAAGTCGGCGCGCCCGTTGGACGGCGGCGCCGTGGGTCCCGCAGAAGTGTCGGTCATCTCGGTGCGAGCTACCCGACGGCGCCCGGCGTCAACCGAGCGCCGGCGCGCACGGAGGCCAGGAACGCGTCGAACAACGCCCACGCCTGCTCGCGCGCGCCGGCGGCGTGGGCCGCGCCGCCGGCCCGGAGGGCGTCGGCCGTCGTGCCGGCGCACCGCAGCGACGCCGGGTAGTGCGCCATCCAGTCGGCGACGACCGCCTCGGTGACCTCGGGGTGGAACTGCACGCCGAGGTGGGGCCCGATCCGGAAGGCCTGCGCGCTGATCTCCGATCGCGCCAGCAGCTCGGCCCCCGGAGGC
>JAWVGD010000630.1:0-3451 GCA_033855515.1 Baekduia sp. | reverse complement strand
ACATCGTGCTGCGCTGGGTCCGCGACGAGGCGGTCTACGACGTGTGGCAGCGCCTCGACGCCCTCGGGCTCGGCGACGCCGGCGCGCAGGAGATCACCGACAACGTCAGCTGCCCCGGCACCGACAGCTGCAAGCTCGGCATCACGAGCTCGATGGGCCTCAACGCGGCCATCAACCGCAAGCTGCTCGAGATGGACATCACCGACCCGCTGTCGCGCCGGATCCACATCAAGAACTCCGGCTGCCCCAACGGCTGCTCCCAGCACCACATCGCCGACATGGGGTTCTACGGCGCGTCGATCAAGGTCGGCGAGCACACGATCCCGGCGTACGTCGCGCACATCGGCGGCGTGTACGAGGGCGGCCAGGTCGGCTACGGCGCGCGCCTCAAGGTCCGCCTCCCCGCCAAGCGCGTCCCCGACGCCGTCGAGCGCTGGATCCGCATGTACGAGGCGGAGCGCACCGAGGGCGAGACGTTCAAGGCCTACGCCGACCGCGTCGGGACCACCCGGTTCGAGGAAGAGGTCAAGGGCGACCTCGCCATGCCGGTCGAGTTCGGCCTGGAGACCATGAACATGTTCATGGACTGGGACCGCAACCAGCCCTACGTGGTCGCACGGGGCGAGGGCGAGTGCGCGGTCTAGGCGACCAGCTCACCGAGACGCTGAAGACGGCCGCTCAGCACGAGCGGCTCGTCTTCCTGTGCTCCTTCCAGAAGGAGGAGTCGGTGATCCTCGACGAGCTGCTGACGCTGGCGCCGCACGTCCGCGTGGTCACGATCGACACCGGCGTCCTGTTCCCCGAGACGCTGCAGACCTGGAAGCGCTTCGAGGACCACTACGGGGTGCAGGTCGAGGTGCAGGACGCCGCCAACCCGGAGCGCCCGTGGACGGGCCCGGAGCACTGCTGCACGCCGCTGAAGGTCAGCGCGCTGGAGCGGTCGCTGGAGGGCGCCGACGCGTGGATCACCGGCGTGCGCCGCGAGCAGGCCGAGACGCGCGCCCACGCGGAGCTCGTCGAGACCGACCCCAAGCGCGGCATCGCCAAGTACAACCCGCTCGCGTTCTGGACCGAGAAGGACATCTGGAGCCGGATCGTCGAGCGCGGCCTGCCGTATCACCCGCTGCACGACCAGGGCTACTCGTCGATCGGCTGCGCGACGTGCACCCAGCCGGGCGACGGGCGCGACGGCCGCTGGGCGGGCACGGCCAAGACCGAGTGCGGTCTCCACGTCGTCTGAGCTGACCGCGCATGGACCCGCTCGTCATCGTCTTCGGCCTCGGGGTCGGCATCCTCATCGGGATGACCGGCATCGGTGGCGGCTCGCTCATGACGCCGCTGCTGATCCTGTTCGCCGGCGTCCATCCGACGGTGGCGATCGGGACCGATCTGGCGTACGGCGCCGTCACCAAGACGCTCGGCGGCTGGCGGCACCTGCGCAAGGGGACCGTCGACCTCGGCGTCTCCAAGTGGCTGGCGTTCGGCAGCGTGCCGGGCTCGGTGGCCGGCGTGATCCTGCTGGAGCTCGTGCTCAAGCACTCGCCCGGCGTGCTGCTGACCGGCGTCGCCTGCGCGCTGCTGGTGGTGTCGGTCTCGATGCTCTTCCGCGCGCTGTTCCTGCGCGCCGCGATCGAGCGCGAGCGCCACACCGTCGAGCTGACGACGTGGACGAAGGTCCGCGCCGTCGCGCTCGGGGCCGTGCTCGGCTTCCTGCTGGGCCTGACGAGCGTCGGCTCGGGCGCGCTGATCGGTCTGGCGCTGATCCTCGTCTTCCGCCTCACGCCCCACCGCGTCGTCGGCACCGACGTCTTCCACGCCGCGATCGTGCTCTGGGCCGCCGGTCTCGCCCAGCTCGTGGCCGGCAACATCGACTTCGCCCTGATGGGCACGATCCTGATCGGGTCATTGCCGGGCGTGGTGATCGGCACCGCGCTCAGCAGCCGCGTGCCGGCCGTCGTCCTGCGCCCCGCGCTGGGCTGCGTCCTGCTGGGCTCGGCGCTGGGCGTGCTGACCAAGGCCGGTGTCGACCTGCCGTCCTGGACGATCGTCGGCGTCCCCACGCTCGTCGGCGTCCTCGCGGCGCTCGTGCACCGCGTCCAGGTGCGCCGCCACCCCGAACGACCCCTCCCGGAGGCAGTCCCCGCATGAGCCCGCGCACCCTCACCCACCTGCAGGCGCTCGAGGCCGAGGCCATCCACGTCATGCGCGAGGTCGCCGCCGAGCGCGAGAAGCCGGTGCTGCTCTTCAGCGGCGGCAAGGACTCCATCGTGCTGGTGCGCCTGGCCGAGAAGGCGTTCCGGCCCGGCCGGTTCCCGTTCCCGCTGATGCACATCGACACGGGGCACAACTTCCCCGAGGTCATCGAGTTCCGCGACCGGATGGTGGAGCGGCTCGGCGAGCGGCTCATCGTCGCCTCGGTCCAGGAGTCGATCGACGCCGGCCGCGTCGTCGAGGAGACCGGCCCGCGCGCCTCGCGCAACCGGCTGCAGACCACGACGCTGCTCGACGCGCTGGCCGAGCACGGCTTCGACGCGGCCTTCGGCGGCGCGCGCCGCGACGAGGAGCGCGCCCGGGCCAAGGAGCGCATCCTGAGCTTCCGCGACGACTTCGGCGGCTGGGACCCCAAGGCGCAGCGGCCCGAGCTGTGGAACCTCTACAACGCCCGCGTGCGCCGCGGCGAGAACGTCCGCGCCTTCCCGCTGAGCAACTGGACCGAGCTCGACGTCTGGCAGTACATCCAGGAGGAGGAGATCGAGATCCCGCCGATCTACCTCGCCCACGAGCGCGAGGTCTTCCGCCGCGACGGGATGCTCTACGCCACCTCGGACTTCATCGAGCGCGACGAGCGCGACTCCGAGCCGTTCACCGCCTCGGTGCGCTACCGCACCGTCGGCGACATGTCGTGCACCGGCGCCGTGGCCTCGGAGGCCTCGACGCTCTCGACGGTCGTCGCCGAGATCGCCGCGACGAACGTCACCGAGCGCGGGGAGACGCGCGCCGACGACCGCGTCTCCGAAGCCGCGATGGAAGACCGCAAGGTCGCCGGCTACTTCTAGGCCTTCATCTTCATGACGACCCTACTCCGCCTGGCCACCGCCGGCTCCGTCGACGACGGCAAGTCGACGCTCATCGGCCGCCTGCTGCACGACTCCAAGGCGATCCTCGCCGACCAGTACGCCGACCTCAACGGCCGCGACGGCGAGCTCGACCTGTCCCGCCTGACCGACGGCCTGCGCGCCGAGCGCGAGCAGGGCATCACGATCGACGTCGCCTACCGCTACTTCGCGACGCCGGCGCGCGACTTCATCCTGGCCGACACGCCCGGCCATGTGCAGTACACGCGCAACATGGTCACCGGCGCCTCGACCGCGGACGTCGCGATCGTCCTCGTCGACGCGCGTCACGGCGTGGTCGAGCAGACCAAGCGCCACGCGTTCATCGCGTCGCTGCT
>JAWVGD010000629.1:0-7200 GCA_033855515.1 Baekduia sp. | reverse complement strand
GCTGCGCCCCGTCGTCGTCGAGCCCGTCGACGTCGATGTGGCTGACGCCGGCGTAGCGGCGCGCCGCGCCCTCGCCCGACGGCCAGCACGCCACCTCCAGCGCGCCGAAGCCGTTGGCGGCGGCCCAGTCGGCGACCGCCTCGAGGTCGAGCGTCGGGAACGCGGCGGTGAGCAGGCCCAGCCTCATGTCGATGCCTCCGTCTTCGTGGTGCGGTCCACGTCGGTCCAGCGTCCTTCGCGGGCGCTGGCGGCGATGGCCTCGCCGATCAGCGTCTGCTCGTGGCCGTCGGCGAACGTGGGGTAGTCGGGCTCGTCCGGCGGTCCGCCGGCGGCGACGGCGCGGTACACCGCCCGGTAGAGCTCGCGGAAGGTGTTCTCGAAGCCCTCGGCGTGCCCGCCCGGCACGGACGCCAGGGCGGCCGCGGCCGGCGTCAGCAGCGCGGGATCGCGCAGCAGCACCTGGTTGGGCTCGTCGCGGTGGCCGATCCACAGCTCCTCGGGGCGCTCGCCCATCCACCCCAGCGCGCTGCGCGAGCCGGCGATCTCGAAGCTCAGCGCGTTCTTGCGCCCGGCGCTGAGCTGCGAGACGGTGACCGCGCCGCGGGCGCCGCCCGCGAAGCGCAGCAGGATGCTCGCCGTGTCCTCGGTGTGGATCTCGCGGGCCACGGTCTCCGAGGCCGTCTCGGTCGAGAACGTCTCGACCGGCCCGGTGGGCTGCCGGCGGCGCGGGATGAACGTCGTCAGGTCGGCCATCACCGACTCGACGCGGTGGCCGCTGACGAAGGTCATCAGGTCGATCCAGTGCGAGCCGATGTCGCCGACGGCGCGCAGCGCGCCGCCACGCTCCTGCTCCAGGCGCCAGTTCCAGTCGGTGTCGTACATCAACCAGTCCTGCAGGTAGGACCCGGTCACCAGCCGCACGTCGCCCAGCGTCCCCGCGGCCACCCGCTCGCGCGCCTCGCGGCACTGCGGGTAGAAGCGGATGTTGAAGTTCACGGCGTGGACCAGTCCGGAGTCGCGGGCCAGGCGCAGCAGCTCCCCGGTCTGCGCCGAGTCCACGCCCAGCGGCTTCTCGCAGACGACGTGCTTGCCGGCCTCCAGCGCCGCCTTGGCCTGCGGATGATGGAGGTCGTTGGGCGAGGTGATGTGCACGACGTCGACGCGCGGGTCGGCGAGCATCGCCTCGTAGCTCTCGTAGGGCTCAGGCAGCGGGTAGGACCGCGCTTTCTCGCGCACGCGCGCGGGCGAGGACCCCACGATGCCCGTGACCTCGACGCCCAGCCGCCGCAGGGCCTCGACGTGGACGATCCCGATGAACCCGGTCCCGACGACCGCGGCCCGCAGCCGGCCGGCGTCCGTCACGCCGCCCTCCCGTCGTCGTGGCGCGGGACGAACGCGAACGCCCTGGCCGGGTTGTCCTCGAAGATCGCGCGGGCCAGGTCGTCGCCGAGCTCGCGCGCCAGCCGCGGCCGGAAGCGCGCGAAGACGTAGTCCATGCCCGGCCCGCCGCCGTAGGCGCGCATCATGTTCGCGCGCCCGACGTCGCCGCCGACGAGCAGGCGGTCGCCGTGCCCGCGCTGCGCGACGTCGGCGATCAGGGCGAGGATCGTCGAGTCGGGCCAGTACTTCGTCCGTCCGGGTCCGTCGTACTGCAGCCACGCCCCGGTCTCGGCGATCGCCGTGTGCTCACCGGCGTCGGGATTGCGATCGAGGTGCGCCAGGATGACCGCCTGCGGCGCCACGCCGAGGTCGCGGAGGCGCTCGACCAGCCCCTCCCCCATCGTCCCGTGCTGGGTGTGCACGCAGACCGGGGCGCCGGTCGCGGCATGCGCCGCGGCGGCGGCCTCGAACGCCGTCGCCTCCAGCGCGCTGACGGCGTGGTAGCCCGCGCCGACCTTGATGACGCCCGCCCGGGCGCCGGTGCCGTCCATCCCCTGCGTGACCTCGTCGACGAACCGCTGCTGCAGCGACGCGACGGTCGCCGTGCGCGCCCAGGAGTCGGCCGCGTAGTGCGCATCGCGGTGCAGCCCCGTCGCGCCGACGACGTGCAGGCCGGTCGCCTCGCTCACCGCGACCAGCCCGTCCGCCCGGCGGCCCAACCCCAACGGCGTCCAGTCCACCAGCGCGCGGGCGCCGGCCGCCACGAGCGTCGCCGCCTCGGCGATCGCGCGGTCGACGTCCTGGAAGGTGTCGCCGGGCTGCAGCGGCGTCTCGAGGAAGAGGTGCTCGTGCGCATCGGTCGGCCCCAGCTGCGCCGGGTCGAGGTCGCCGCGGACGGTGCGGACGACCGCCTGCGCCGCCACTACGGCAGCGCCCGCTCTTCGCACAGCGCGTAGGCGCCCGCCCACGGCCGCACCCGCTCGAGCGTGGCGCTGGCGGCCAGGACGTCGACGTCGGCGCCGAGGCGCCCGACGATCTGCATGCCGACGGGGTAGCGGCCGTGCGCGAGGCCCGCGGGGACCGACGCCGCCGGATGGCCGGTGAAGTTGATGGGGTAGGTCAGGCACCAGCCGATCAGCTCGTCGACCGCGACGCCCTCGATCTCGCTCGGGCCGACGGTCTCGCCGGCCACCTCGGCGTTGGGCACCGGCAGGCACCCCAGCGTCGGGGTCACCAGGAGGTCGTGGTCGTCGAAGACCGCCCCGATCGCCTCGAGCACCCTGGTGCGCAGCTGCGCGTCGTGCGCCATGTCGCGCGCGGTCGCGCGCAGGCCCTCGTCCATCCAGCGCAGGTACTGCGGCGGCAGCTGGTCGCGGTGCTCGCCCAGCATGTCGATGCCGCCGGCCTTGAGCGCCTCGAGCGTGTCGAGGTTCAACGGGGTCAACACCCGGGACCACAGGTCGCTGAGCTCGCGCTGGTCGCACGGCAGGCGGATCTCGACGGGCTCGACGTGCGCGCCGGCGTCTTCCAGCGCCCGCACCGCCTCCTCGACCACCGCGGCCACCGCCGGGTCGACCGGGAAGCCGCCCATGTCCCGGCTGTAGCCGATCCGCATCCCGCGCACCGAGCGCCGCACCGCGGCGATCGGGTCGTCGTGGAACGCGAAGCTCAGCGGGTCGCGCGGGTCGGGGCCCGAGAGCGCCGTGAGCGTGAGCGCCGCGTCGGCCACCGTCCGCGTCAGCAGCCCCTCGAAGATGAACGGCGCGATGCTGCCGAAGTGGTTGGGGCGCACGACCAGGGGCGCGCGGCCGAACGACTGCTTGAACCCGTACACGTTGCACCACGCCGCCGGGATGCGGATCGACCCGCCGGCGTCGGTGCCCTCGGCGAACGACAGCAGGCCGTCGGCCACCGCCGCGGCGCCGCCGCCGGACGAGCCGCCGGAGTTGCGCGACAGGTCGAACGGGTTGCGCGTCGGCCCGAACAGCGGGTTGTCGCAGGTGCCGCGGAAGCCCATCACGGGGCTGTTGGTGCTGCCGACGAGGATCGCGCCGGCCTCCTCCATCCGCTGGGCCCAGACGGTGCGCATGTCGATGACCTGGTCGCGCAGCGCCGGGATGCCGCCGAACGTGGCGGGCCACCCGGGCTTGAAGTCGAACAGGTCCTTGATCGCGGTCGGCACGCCGTGCAGCGGCCCGAGCGCCTCGCCGGCGGCGAGCGCCGCGTCGGCGGCGCGGGCGCGCTCGCGGGCCTCGTCGATGGCGAGGTGGACGAGCGCGTTGAGGCTCGGGTTGCGCTCCTCGATCCGCGCGATGGTCGCCTCGAGCACCTCCACGGCCGAGAGCTCGCGCTCGCGGATCCGCTGGGCGAGCACGGTCGTCGACATCCAGGCCAGCTCGGCCCCGGACGTCGTGGCGGTGTCAAGCACTTCGCTGGACACGGGCGTAGAGGGCGGCAAGCGCCAGGATGATGAGGCCATAGAGGATCTGCCGGACCGAGTCGTCGGCGTTGAGCAGGGTCAGGAACGAGTCCAGGACGGTCAGGATCAGCGCGCCCATGATCGTCCCCGAGTAGGTCCCCACGCCACCGAACAGCGACGTCCCGCCGAGCACCACCGCGGCGATCGACGGCAGCAGGAAGGAGTCGGCCAGGCCGAGGTCGGCGGCGTTGAGCAGGCCGGCGAGCACGATGCCCGAGACGGCGGCCAGCAGCCCGCACAGGGCGTAGGTGACGGTCAGCAGCTGCCAGGACCGTACGCCGGCCAGCCGCATGGCCATCGGGTTGTCGCCGTAGGCGTACAACATCCTTCCGTAGCCCGATCTGCGCAAGCCCAGGACCAGGATGACCGACAGCGCGATCCACAGGAGCAGGCTGTTGGGGACGAACCCGACGAGCGGCTCGCCGCCGACCTGGCGCACGAAGTGCGGCACGTCCTGCCCGGCGGTGCGGTTCGTCGCCGCTCGCACGGTGAGCAGGCCCGTGACGATCCCGGCGATGCCGAGCGTCATGATCAGCGGCTGGACCTGGAAGATCCCGACGCCGATGCCGTTGACCACGCCGACGGCGAGCCCGACGGCCAGGGCATAGAGGATCGCGCTGACCGTCCCGTGCGAGGACTGGCCGGCCATGACGTACGCCGCCGCGGTCGCGGTCGCGCCCATGGACAGGTCGATGCCGGCGGTGAGCATGACGAGCGTCTGGCCGCCGGCCATGATCGCCAGCGGCGCGGCGTAGCGCAGGATCGCACCGGTCTGGTCGCCCGACAGGTAGCTGGACTTGACGATCGTGCAGGCGGCGACCAGCGCGAGCAGGATCAGCCCGAGCATGAGCAGCGGATGCTCGACCAGCGCGCGCTTGACGCGGTCCAGCGCGGGCGGCGCCGGGTCGCGGGTGGGTGCGGGGGCGCTGATGCTCATGCCGCGCGCCTCCTGAGCAGCAGTCCGCCGACCATGACCATCGCCACGATGAGAGCTCCCTGGATCACCTGTCCGTAGTTCGCGTCGGCGCCGAGGAACGTCAGCACGGTGACCGCCGCCGAGAGGATGAACGCCGCGAGCATCGGGCCCACGAGCCCGCCGGTCCCGCCGGCGAGGCTGACCCCGCCGATGACGACCGCCGCCACCGAGGTCAAGGTGTAGAAGTCGCCCGACAGCGGGCTGCCGATGCTCGTGGTCGACGTCAGCGCCAGCCCGCCGAGCGCGGCGAACAGCCCGCCCACCGTGTAGGCCAGGATGCGCGTTCGATTGACACGCACGCCGCTCAGGTAGGCGGCGTCGCGATCGCTGCCGACGGCGTAGATCGCCAGGCCCAGCCGGCGCGAGCGCAGCGGCAGCCAGATCAGCAGATAGGCCCCTGCGAGGACCAGCAGGCCGTTGGGCGTCCACTCCCACACCGATGAGCCGCTCGAGAGCGTCTGGTAGTCGGTCGGGGATCCGCCGCCCGGCGTGGGCAGGACGATCAGCGCGACGCCCGCCCAGACGAAGCCGAGCGCCAGCGTGACGATGATGTCGGGCACCCCGGTGGTGACGACCGCCACGCCGGTGAGCGTCCCGATCGCCATGCCGACGACGAGCACGAGCAGCGAGATGGCCAGCGCGCTGCCCATCCCGTGGCCCTCCATGAGCCGCGCGGCGATGACGTTGGTGAGCGCCATCACCGAGCCGACCGAGAGGTCGACGCCCCGCGAGATGACGACGACGGCCTGCGCCATCGCGGCGAACGCCAGCGGCATCCCGGCGATCACGAGCGACTGGACGTCGAACGACGTGAAGTTCGGGGCGACGTTGGCCTCGACGATCAGCAGCGCGATCAGGATCGCCAGCACGCCGAGGGTCCAGCCCTGACGCGAGACGAACCGGCGGAGCTTCACGCCCGGCTCCTGCGACGGGGGCAGCGCGACTTCGGTTGCGGTGCTCATGAGACTGCGATCTCCTCGACGAGGCCGTGCGCGGAGCGCAGCAGCCGGGCCTCGGTCGCCTGGGAGGCGGGCAGACGGTCGCTGACGGCTCCGCGGTGCAGCACCAAGACCCGGTCGCAGACGAGCTGGATCTCGGGCAGCTCGCTGGTGAACACGAGCACGGCGGCGCCCTCGGCGGCCACCTCGCGCAGCAGGGCGTAGATCTGGCGCTTGGTGCCGACGTCGATGCCGCGCGTGGGGTCGAAGCACAGCAGCACCTCGAACCCGGACGCCAGCCAGCGGGCGATCGTGAGCTTCTGCTGGTTGCCGCCGCTCAGCCGCCGGGCCTGACGCTGCGCGCGGGTGTCGATCTGCAGACGGGCGATCGCGGCGTCGACCCTGGCGCGCTCGCGGCGGAGGTTGATCGGGCCCCACCGGCGCAGCGGGCTGTACAGGGGCGCCGCGATGTTCTCGCGAATCGAGCGCTGGGGCAGCAGGGCGAGGACCCGGTCCGACGGCACCAGCACCATCCCGGCCTTGATCGCGTCATAGGGATCGCGCGGGCGCGTGGGCTTGCCGGACCGCTCCACCGTGCCGTGGCGGATTCGCTGCTGGCCGGAGAGCAGGTCGAAGAGCGTGTCCTGGCCCTGGCCCTCCAGGGCCGCCACGCCGACGACCTCGCCGGCGCGGACCTCGAAGTCCACGCCGTCGGGGGACTCGTCGGAGAGGCGCAGCCCCCGCACCGACAGCGCCGGTGGACCGTCGGTCTGGGTCTCGGCCTGGGCGGCCGCCTCGACCTCCTGGGCGATCGCATCGTGGGATTCGCCGAGCATGAGCTCGACGATCTTGCCCT
The DNA here is from genome assembly GCA_033855515.1 of Baekduia sp. Lineage (GTDB taxonomy): Bacteria > Actinomycetota > Thermoleophilia > Solirubrobacterales > Solirubrobacteraceae > Baekduia. Next base: position 571 of record JAWVGD010000629.1, on the reverse strand, counting down.
CGGCGCCCTGGCTGGGCTTGAGGGTGCCGACGGCGCGGCCGTCGCGCAGGACGGTGGCGCGATCGCACAGCAGCGTGACCTCGGCCAGCCGGTGCGAGATGAAGAGGACGGAACGGCCGCGGTCGCGGAGATCGCGCGCGACGACGAAGACGCGCTCGGCCAGGTCGGACGGCAGCGCCGCGGTGATCTCGTCGAGCAGCAGGAGCTGCGGGTCGAAGGAGAGCGCGCGCGCCAGGTCGATCATGCGCAGCGTCGCCAGCGGCAGGTTGCCGACGAGCTCGTGAGGATCGACCGCGACGTCCATGTCGCGCAGCGACGTCTGCACGCGCGCGAGATCGGCGCCGGTCAGGCGCATGTTCTGGGCGACGGTCAGATCCGGCATGAGCGCCGGGTCCTGGAAGACGGGCGCGAGCCCGGCGGTCCGGGCACTCCGCGGAGAGCTGATGGTGACCGGCGACCCGGCGACGGCGATCTCACCCGAGTCGGGCGAGATCACGCCGGTGAGGATCTTCACCAGCGTGCTCTTGCCGGCGCCGTTGGCGCCCAGTAGCGCGTGGATCTCGCCCGGCTC
>JAWVGD010000628.1:0-3362 GCA_033855515.1 Baekduia sp. | reverse complement strand
CCGCGGCGATTTCGCCATCGAGGTCGGTCAGAACCTCGTCCACGGCTCCGACTCGCCCGAGTCAGCCGCGCGCGAGATCGGCATCTGGTTCCCGGAGCTCTAGGCCGCTCCCAGGTGCCGAGACTCGTCCTCGCCAGCGGCTCGCCCCAGCGCCGCGCGATCCTCGGCGACCTCGGGCTGGACTTCGACGTCCGGCCCTCCGGCGTCGCCGAGGAGGACGAGGGGGCGCCGCGCGTGGTCGCGTCCGAGAACGCGTTGCGCAAGGCGCTGGACGTCGCCAACGGCGCCGGCGCAGGTGCCGACGAGGTCGTGCTGGGCTGCGACACGCTCGTGGCCACCGAGCTCGAGATCTGGGGCAAGCCGCCCAACGAGGCCGCCGCCCGCGAGACCCTCCAGCGCCTCTCGGGCCGCACGCACGAGGTCATCAGCGGGCTCGTCCTCGTCCAGGCCGGCGACGTGCGCGCCACGACCGAGATCACCAACGTCACCTTCCGCGAGCTCGACGAGGCCACGATCGACTGGTACCTCGGCTTCGGGGAGTGGGAGGGCCGCGCCGGTGGCTACGCCATCCAGGGCCGGGGCGCCGCGCTGATCAAGCGCATCGAGGGTGACTACCTCAACGTCGTGGGCCTCCCGGTCGCCGCGCTGATCGACCTCCTGCCGGGGCTGATGAGCGACTTCGCGGTCTCCTAGGCCCCGCCCTCAGTGCGGCCGGCAGAGGAAGCTCACCTGCTGTCCGGGCACGCTGAAGTCGGGACGTGCCGGGCCGACTACCCGGGACGGATGACCACCCGGCTCCGACATGCCCTGCCCGCTGCGCTCGCCGTGGTGCTCCTCGCCGCGCCCGCCGCACGCGCCGGCGGCGTGCCCACCTACGCCGCTCGTGCCGTGCTCGGCCTCGGCCCCGGCATCACCGATCCGCGCAGCCTGGTGGCCACCGACCTCGACGGCGACGGCCGCACCGACCTCGTCGCGGGCGACCGCAACGGCGACGCGGGACGCCTCAGCGTGCTGCGCGGCCTGGGCGGCGGCAGCTTCGGCACGCCGCTGGGCTCGCCGTTCGATCCCGGCGTCGCCGGCGCGGGCGTCGGCGCGATCGCCGCCGGCGACCTCAACGGCGACGGCCATCCCGACGTCCTCGCCACGCTGGCGTCCGGCACGACCGACGGCGACGTCGTCCTGATGGCCGGCGACGGCACCGGCCGGCTGACCGCCGACGCCGGCGGCCCGCTCGCCGTGGGCCCGCATCTCACCGGCGTCGCATTGGCCGACCTCGGCGCCGACGGCGATCTCGACGCGCTGACCTCGCACCTGGCCACGACGGACGTCGCGCAGCTGTCCTCGATCCTCAACGGCGGGCCGGCCGGCCTGACCTTCGGCGCGACGACCGGGGCGACGGGCACGAGCCTGGCCGTCGGCCTGGCCACCGGCCAGATCGACGGCGCCGGCGGACCTGACGCGCTCGCGGTCAGCCGCAACGGCGGCGTCGGCAGCGCCTGGGTCGTCACGAGCGCCGGCACGACGATGACCGCCGGCACGCCCGTCGCCGTCGGCGCCGATCCGGTCGCCGTGGCCCTGGCCGACCTCGACGGCGACGGCCATCTCGACGGCCTGGTCCTGGACGGCAGCGCGCCGACGCTCACCGTCCTGCACAACGACGGCACGGGCGTCCTCACGCCCACCGACATCACGGTGACCGGCCTCACCGCCGGCACCGGTCTGGCCATCGGCGACCTCGATGCCGACGGCAACCCCGACGCCGCGGTCACGGACGCGGCCGGCGCCGCCGTCGGCGTCCTGCTCGGCGACGGCGCCGGCAGCTTCGGCCCGGCCACCTGGCAGACGACCGGCGCCGGGCCGCGCTCACCGGTCATCGCCGACCTCACCGGCGACGGCGTCCCCGACCTCGCGACCGCCGACGCGGGCAGCTCCACGATCAGCCTGCTGCGCGGCACGAGCGCGCCCGACCCGCACGGTGAGCTCACCGGAACGTTCGGCACCCAGGCGGTCGGGAGCACGGGGGAGGCCCACGCCGTGACGATCACCAACGCCGGCCCGGCGATGCTTGCCGTCCAGGGGGTGTCGGTCACCGGCACCGCCGCCGACGAGTTCCTCGTCACCCACGATGACTGCACCGGCGCGACCGTCGCCTCCGGCGGCCGCGCGGCCTGCGCCGTGCGCGTGCGCTTCGCGCCCTCGGCCGCCGGCACGCGCACGGCCGCCCTGCGCCTGCGGATCCCCGGCGGGGCGACCTTCGACGTCGCCCTGAGCGGCACGGGCGCCGCCGCGGAGCCTGCGGCGACCGGGACCGACGGCGGTGACACGACCGCCACGACCACGCCCGCGGCGACGACGACGACCACCACCACGAGCACGCCCGCGGCCGCCCCGGCACCTGCCCCGGCGCCCAAGGCCACGACCCAGGCGAGCGCCAAGGCCACGACCAAGCGCCTGGTCCTCACGCTGAGCGCCACGAAGCTCACGCTCGCCTCCGGCAAGCGGCTGAGCGTCGGGCTGGCGCTCGGCCGGGCCGCCAAGATCGTCCTGCGTGTCAAGCAGAACGGGCGCACGGTCGACCTCCTGCGCAGCACCGCCCGCGCGGGGCGCAGCACGATCAGCTGGGACGGGATGCTGGGGCGCGTCGCGGCCCCGGCCGGCACCTATCGCCTCGACGTCTACGCCGTCGCCGCCGACGGCCGCGCCGCCCGCGCTTCGGCCGTCCTGACCGTCCGCCCATAGCCCTGCGCCCTGCAGATCGCCGTTTTGCAGCGGAATTTCCAGGCTGCAACGGCCGTTTCGCGGGGATCAGGTGCGAGCGCTGCTCCGCTACACTGCCCCTCGCGGGACGTCCGTCCGCGCTGCACCCGCGGCGCTGTCGTGGTTTGTCCGGACGACCTGCGCTCCCTCCGGCATGGGCTTCTTCAGCTACCTCACCGGCTTCGGTGGCCGCGACATGGCGGTCGACCTCGGCACAGCGAACACGCTCGTCTACGTGCGTGGGCGCGGCATCGTGCTCAGCGAGCCTTCAGTGGTGGCGATCGATTCGCGTACCGGCGAGGTCCACGCCGTCGGGATCGAGGCCAAGCGCATGCTGGGCCGGACGCCCGGCACGATCCAGGCCATCCGGCCGCTGAAGGACGGCGTCATCGCCGACTTCGACGTGACGGAGGAGATGCTGCGCCACTTCATCCAGAAGGTGCACCAGAACCGCTGGGCGCACCCGCGCGTCGTCGTGTGCGTCCCCTCGGGCGTCACGGGCGTCGAGAAGCGCGCGGTGGAGGAGGCCTGCCTGTCGGCAGGTGCCCGCCAGGCCTACTTGATCGAGGAGCCGATGGCGGCCGCGATCGGCGCTGGCCTGCCAG
>JAWVGD010000627.1:0-6766 GCA_033855515.1 Baekduia sp. | reverse complement strand
GCCTCATCGGTGGCGGCCTACGGCTTCCACCCCGACAACCCCGAGGGGATGACCGAGGACTGGCCGGTCCGCCCCGCCGCGCGGCTCTTCTACGCCCAGGAGAAGGCGCAGATCGAGAAGCGGCTGGCGCAGGAGTCCGCCGCCCACCCCGAGATCGACCTCTTCCTCCTGCGACCACCGATCGTCCTCGGTCCTCACGCCGTCGGCGCCAAGCAGTTGCTCCCGGCCCCACTGGTGCCGCTCGCCAACCGGCTGGGCGGCGTCGTGAGCCGGTTGGCGCTCCCGCTGCCCGCGCTGGTCCCGGACCTGCCGCTGCAGGTCATCCATGAGGAAGACGTCGGCCAGGCCCTGCTGCTGTGCGTCGTCGGCGCCGGACCGCCCGGGGCCTACAACATCGCCGCCGATGGCGTGCTCACCGGCGCCGGCGTCGCCCGTGCGCTGGGCCTGCGCCCGATCGCGGTGCCTGGACGGCTCGTCCATGCCGCCGCGCGGGCGATGGCCGCGATCCCGGCACCCTCCTTCGTGCCGCCGGTCACGGAGTGGGTGGAGGCCGCCAGCCATCCGGCGATCATGGACGCGGACAAGGCCAAGCGGGACCTGGGCTGGGTCCCGCTCTACACGGGCCCCGAGGCGCTGCGCGACACGCTGGACGGCACGGGTGTGCCCGGCGCGGCGGCCTAGGCCGCGCCCGTCACGCCGGCAGGCCGCCCCTCGACGTGGGTCTTGAGGTCGCTCAGCGCCCGGGCGGGCGCGGCGATCTCCGCCTCGTGGCACTCGCCATAGCTCGGCATGCCCGGTCAGTCACCCACCGGCAGGGGCCGCTCGCACGTCGGGCACTCGACCCCCAGCAGCGGATCGCCCTCCGGCGCGTCGCCGAGCCAGTAGACCCGGTGCCGCCCCAGGCCCACCCTGCGGAAGGCCGTGCCGCAGTCGCAGGTCCAGGGCTCCGGCTCGCCGCTGCCGCCCGGCTGCGCCGGGTCGGTCGAGCGGCCCGGGAGCGCGCCGAGCCGGTGCGCGACGGCGGTCACCGCCGCCGCGCATCCCGCGGCGGCCAGGATCAGCCATTCGGTTCGGTGCGATGTGCGGTGACGAGCCATGACTCGGCCTTTCCCGCCACCGCCACCGCGTACTCAGGCGGCTGCGGCCATCGCTGCGGCCGGCCTCACCGCCAGCCCGCTCTGGTCGGCCACCTTGCGGTGCGGGTCCTCCATGTTCGCCGCGCGGACGGCCTGGATGTCACCGTGGTAGTCGCCCCGTCCGGTGGGATCGGTGATCGCCAGCGACGCCAGCTCGAACAGGCACAGCCCGACGTGCGGCATCCACTGCTTGGGGCCCCGCCTGAACTGGCCGGTGACAAACGGCGTCGCCGCCAACGCGAGCGCACCGGCGGCGTCAAGGGCCAGGTGCATCTGGAAGGGCAGGAGCTTGACCATCCCGAGCGGGTAGTCGGTCACGGCGCTGTAGCCGGCGTGGACGGCCGCCGAGATCCGGACCTGGCGGGCAGAGCGCGTGCCCTCGATGCCGGCGAGCCGCGGGAAGGCCGTCAGCAGGAACGTGCCGGCGGTGTAGTCGACGACGCCGTGCATCGTCGCGTCGACGGGCCTGGGGGGAAATGGCATGTCTGTCCTTTCAGGGCTTGAGGACGACCTTCACGCACTCGTCCTGCTTGTGCTTGAAGGTCTCGTAGCCGTCGGGTGCCTTGCCGAGCTCCATCCGATGGGTCACCACGAAGCTCGGGTCGATGTCGCCGTTCTTGATGTGCTCGTAGAGCGGCTTCATGTAGCGCTGGACGTGGCACTGACCGGTCTTCATGGTCAGGCCCTTGTTCATGAGCGCCCCGGTCGGGAACTTGTCCATCAACCCGCCGTAGACGCCGATGACCGAGACGATGCCGGCGGGCCGGCAGGCGAGGATCGCGTCGCGCAGCGCGCCCCCGCGATCGCTCTCGGCGCGGGTCGCCTGCTTGACGCGGTCGGCGGCGTACACCGCGCCGTGTCCGTGGGAAGCCTCCATGCCCACCGCGTCGATGACCGCGTCCGGCCCGCGGCCGCCCGTCATCTCCTTGAGCTGCTCGACGACGTCGGGATCCTCGGCGAAGTTGATGATGTCGGTCGCGCCGGCCCGGTTGTGGGCCATCTGCAACCGGTAGTCGTACTCGTCGATGGCGATCACGCGCTCGGCACCGAGCATGACCGCGCTGGCGATCGCGAACTGGCCCACCGGGCCCGCGCCGAAGACCGCGATGACCTCGCCGCCCTTGATCTCGCAGAAGTCGGCACCCATGAAGCCCGTCGGCAGGATGTCCGACAGGAACAGGACCTGCTCGTCGGTGAGGTCGTCCTCGATCTTGAACGGGCCGACGTCGGCGAACGGCACGCGGGCGTACTCGGCCTGCCCGCCGGCGTAGCCGCCGGTGATGTGCGAGTACCCGAAGATGCCGGCGGTCGGATGGCCGAAGAACTTCTCGGCGATGCCGGCGTTGGGGTTCGAGTTCTCGCAGACCGAGTACAGCTCATGCTGGCAGGCCCAGCAGTTGCCGCAGGCGATCGGGAACGGCACGACGACGCGGTCGCCGACCTGGAGGTTGGTCACGCCGCGGCCGACCTCGACGACGTGCCCCATGAACTCGTGCCCGAGGATGTCGCCGCGCTTCATCGTCGGGACGTAGCCGTCGTAGAGATGGAGGTCCGAGCCGCAGATCGCGGTCGAGGTGATCTTCACGATCGCGTCGCGCTCGTTGAGGATCTTCGGGTCGGGGACCGTCTCGACCTGGACGGTGTTGCGGCCCGACCAGACGTTGGCACGCATCAGACACCCATCTTCTGGAGCTCGGCGTCGGCGAGCGGCTGCGCGGGGCGCTGCTTGAGCTTGCGCGCGGCGCGCTCGCCCTCGGGGGACCCGTCGGAGCGCACGATCACGCCCGTCTCGACGTGCTGCTTGAAGCGCCGCAGATCGTCCTTGACCTTCGCGAGCGGGTCGCTGCCGATGAGCTTCTGGATGACCTCGCCGAGCGGCCCCCCGGGCGTCGAGCGCTCCAGGTCGACGTGGATCTCCGTGCCCCGGTCGCCCGGTGCGTCGATGAACGTCACGGCGGCGTCGGTGGGATCGAGGTGCTCGGGGCGGTAGTCGGAGCGGACCCACAGGCGCTGCACGTCTTCGCGGGGGCGGTTCACGGTGATGGCTGCCTTGCGGCGCATGGGCCGCACCTCCTCGTGGTGGTGTGCACGATCGCCCAGGTGTTCACCGACGTCGGGCGTTTGCATGCCGCGCATTCGCCCGGCATGTCTTCGCTCCGGCGCGCCGGATTCCGGAGTCGAGCTCAGGCCAGACGGTCCAGCGCGGCCGGCGTGTCGGCGTCGTCCGGCCGGCCGAGGCCGTCGCACGCCACGCGCCGCACGCGCAGCGCACCACCGGCGAACAGGTCGCGGGCGCCGGCGTCGCCGCGCAGCGCCGCGACCGCGCCGAACGTCGAGGCCTCCAGGAGCGTCGGGTGGCCGGGCACGCCGTCGTAGGTGGCGCGCAGCGCGTCGGCCGCCGCGGGCTCGCGCGCCTCGATGAGCCGTGCGACCGCGGCGGGCTCCAACAGCGGCTGATCGCCGAGGACGACGACGACCGCGGTCGCGCCGCCGGCCGCCGCGGCGCCGACGCCCGCGCGCAGCGAGGCGCTGAGCCCCTCGGCCCAGTCCTCGCAGACGACGACGCCGGCGTCGCCCAGATCGGACCCCGCGCGAACGGCGGCGGCATGCGCGCCGAGCACGACGAGCGTCCGGTCGGTCCCGCCGCCGGTGACCGCGGCCAGCGGTCGCTCGATGAGCGGGCGCCCGCGAAACGACGCCAGCGGCTTGGGGACGCGACCGGAGGAGGCCGCCGCGAAGCGCGAGCCCGCGCCCGCCGCCAGGACCAGTCCCCAGACGCTCACCGCGCCGGCGCCTCCGGGCGCCACGCGCGCAGCAGCTTGGCCAGCGCCGAGTCCAGCGCCCGGCGCTCGCGCTCGCTCAAGGCCTTCAACAGCTCGGCCTCGTTGCGCACGTGGTCCTCGACCGCACGATCGACGGCCGTCAGACCCTTGGGGGTGAGCGTCACCAGCACCCCGCGACGGTCGGCGGGGTCGGCGGACCGCTCCACGAGGCCGGCGGACTCGAGCCGGTCGAGGCGCTTGGTCATCCCGCCCGTCGTCATGACCAGGCCCCGCGCGAGCGTGCCCGCCGACAGGCGATGCGGCGCGCCGGCGCGGCGCAGCGTCGCCAGGACGTCGAACCACCCCGGCTCGAGGTCGTGGCCGGCCAGGACGCGCTGGATCTCGTCTTCGGCGACCCGCGCGGCCCGCCAGAGACGGGTGAACGTCCCCATCGGGCTCGTGTCCAGGTCGGGTCGCTGCGCGCGCCACTGGCGCACGACCTCGTCGGAGTAGTCGGCCATCACGCCATCGTACTCGCTTCTCAGCAAGATGGTTGCCGGAAACCTTTCTTGGTGATAGCTTCCCGGGAAGCCAATGTCCGCACTCCGCGTCCACCCCGCCTTCGCTGCTCTCGGCCCGATGACCTGGGGCACGACCTACGTCGTGACGACCGAGCTGCTCCCACCGGACCGCCCGCTGCTCGCCGGGCTCCTCCGCGCGCTTCCCGCCGGCCTGCTCCTGCTGGCGATCGGCCGCGAGCTGCCGCGCGGCGCCTGGGTGGCGCGCGCCATCCTGCTCGGCGCCCTGAACATCGGCCTGTTCTTCGCCCTGCTCTTCCTCGCCGCCGAGCGCCTGCCCGGCGGCGTCGCCGCCATGGTCGGGGCGATCCAGCCGCTGCTGGTCGCCGTCCTTGGAGGGCCGTTGCTGGGCGAGGCGCCGGGGCGCGTCAGGATCGCCGCCGCCCTTGCCGGCGCCGCCGGGGTCGCGCTCCTGGTCCTGCGCTCGGACGCGTCGCTGGACTCCGTCGGCCTGCTCGCCGCGGTCGGCGCCACGGTCTCGATGACGCTCGGGACGCTGCTGACCAAGCGCTGGGGGCGCCCTGCCGGCCTGCTCTCCTTCACCGCCTGGCAGCTGCTGGCCGGGGCGGCGATCCTCCTCCCCGCCACGCTGGCCGTCGAGGGCCTGCCGTCGACCATCACCACCAACAATGCGGCGGGGTTCGCGTACCTGACGCTCGTCGGCACGGCGGGCGCGTACCTCCTGTGGTTCTGGGGCCTGGGTCGCATGGCCGCGAGCGCGGCGGCGCTGCTGCCGCTGCTGAGCCCGGTCGTCGCGCTCGCCGTCGGCGTGGCCTACAGCCACGAGGCCATGACGCTCCCCCAGGCGGCCGGCGCGCTGCTGGTCCTCGGCGCGGTGCTGCTCGGCGTCAGCCGCGGGACCGGGGCTCCAGCACGTGGAGCGCGACGCCGCTCTCCTGCTGTCGGGACCGCACGCTGAACGTCCCCCGCGCGGCCGCGAGGAAGTCGCGCGTCCCGGCACGCTGCGGGTCGGCGAGGTGCAGCACGCCGCCCGGTGCGAGCAGCCGCGGCCACAGGCGCAGCGCGGTCTCGACGTTGGCGCGCGTGTAGAGCACGTCGGCCGCCAGCAGGAGGTCGAACGGGCCTCGGGCGACCAGCGCCTCTCCGTGCGCCGACCAGTCGACGACCGCGACCTCCGCCGCGACCTCGTTGAGGGCCAGCGTGTGCGCCGCGAACGCGACCGCGTCCGGGGCCCCGTCGGTGGCCAGCACCTGCGCGCCCGCCCGCGCGGCCACGACGCTCGGCGCGCCCAGCCCGCATCCGAGCTCCAGGACCCGCGCCCCGGCCGACGGCGGGGCGGCGGCGAGCGCGCCCGCCAGCGCCAGCCCGCTCGGCCACGGCCGCGCCCAGTAGGGGATCGGGCGCCCGGCGCCGCCCTCCTCGTGGCGCAGCTGCTCCCAGTCGGCGGGTAGGACGAGGAACAGCTCCTGGTCGCCGACCGTGAAGCGCTGCACCGATAGGTCCAGCAGCGCCGGCGGCAGCGCCTCGGGCGCCACCTCGCGCAGCGCCGCCAACTGCTCGCGCAGCGAGACCCGCAGCCCGCTGAGGGCGTCGTCAGCCAAACGCGACCGGCGTCGGGTCCCGCAGGAGGCTCAGCGCCGGCGCGTACATCCCCTCCTTGATCGCGCCGAGCGTCGCCGGATGCTTCGCCGCCAGCGCGCCGGCGCGCTCGACGGCGGCGGCGAGCACCTGATCCTCGGCCAGCGCCGCATCGGCGATCCCGGCGGCCGCCGCGTCGGAGCCGCCGTAGCGGCGCCCGGTCGTCATCGCCTCGTGCGCCGTCGCCTTCGACAGCCGCGCCTGGATCAGCGCGGCCATCGGCGGCGTGAACGGAATGTGGATGTCGACCTCGGGCAGGCAGAAGAACCCCCGGTCGGCGCGCATGACGCGGAAGTCGTGGGCCACGGCCAGCATCGCGCCGGCGGCGAAGCAGTGCCCGCCGATCGCCGCCACGGTCGGGACCGGCAGCGAGAGCATCTTCGCGAAGAGCGCATGCACCCGTGGCACGAACGCGCCGACCTCCTCCGGGTGGGCGCCCATCCACTCCAGGTCGAGGCCGTTGGACCAGATCTTCCCGCCGGCGGTCGTGACGAGCGCGCGGGGCGCGGGGGCGGCGGCGACCTCGTCCAGCAGCGCCTCGACGGCGCCGACCCAGTCGGGGTTGAAGCGGTTCTCGTCGTCGCCGAGGTTGAGCAGGAAGACGTCGCCGTCGCGGTCCAGGGTGGGCATGGCGCGGAAGCGTACGACCCGGCGACGCGGCTGCGCTCACCGGGTAGGTTCGCGCCATGAG
>JAWVGD010000626.1:0-5255 GCA_033855515.1 Baekduia sp. | reverse complement strand
CCATGATCGGCTCGTCGCTGTCGCGCCACTTCGCGCCGGTCAGGTCGACGCGCCAGCGGCGCTCGGGCTCGGGCACGAGCGCGACGCCGTGGCGGCCCAGGCGCGTGGGCATCGCACAGTCGAACGTGTCGATGCCCAGTTCCACGCCGCGGATGAGGTCGTCGATGTCGCCGATGCCCAGCAGGTGGCGCGGCTTGACCTCGTGGGCGCCGCCGAGGACCGACGTCGCCCAGTCGACCACCTCGTACATCTGCGGCTTGTCGGCGCCGAGCGAGCCGCCGATCGCGATGCCGTCGGCCCGCGACGCGGCGATGACCTGCGCCGACTCCTTGCGGAGGTCCTCATAGACGCCGCCCTGCACGATCCCGTAGACGAGCTGGCCCTGCGGGCCGTGCCGCTCGTGCCAGTCCAGGCAGCGCTCGAGCCAGCGGTGCGTGCGCTCGGTGGAACGTGCGGTGTAGTCCTTGGTGACGTTGAACGGCGTGCACTCGTCGAACACGAGCGCGATGTCGGAGCCCAGCGCCGCCTGGATCTCCATCGACGTCTCCGGCGCCAGGAACTTGTCCGACCCGTCGATGTGGCTGCGGAAGCGCACGCCGTCCTCGGTGATCCCGAGCGTCTTGCCGTGGCGGGCGCCGCCGTGGGACGCGCGGCCCTTGATCTCGTCGGCGACGGTCCCGTGGCCCATCGAGAACACCTGGAAGCCGCCGGAGTCGGTGATGATCGGATGGTTCCAGCGCATGAACTCGTGGAGCCCGCCGAGGCGCTCGATGCGCTCGTGGCCCGGCTCCAGGAACAGGTGATAGGTGTTGCCCAGGACCATGTCGTAGCCGAGGTCGCGGACCTCCGCGGGCGTCAGGCCCTTCACGGTGGCCTTGGTGGCCAGCGGCACGAAGGCCGGCGTGCGGATCTCGCCGTGGGCGGTGCGCAGGATGCCGGCGCGGGCGCGGGAGCCCGGGTCGCGGGCGAGGATCTCGAGCGGGGAGGCCATCGGCGGACCAACCTAGCGCGCGCCCGCGCGCCCCTCCCCCTCGTCGTCGAGGGACGAATCGAGATCTCCTGTGGGGAGACTCGCTCATCCCTCGACGGGGTGGGTGGGCCGCGGCGGCCTACGAGGTGGCGGCCTGCTCGGCGGCGCGACCCTCGATCTCGACCGGCCGGTCGCCGACGGCGATCTGGAGCTTGCGCGGCTTGCGCTGCTCTGGCTTCGGGATCCGGACCTCCAAGACGCCCTTGTCGAAGCGCGCGGAGATCGCGTCGCCGTCGACGCCCTCCGGCAGCGTCAGCGAGCGGCTGAACGCGCCCGCAGCCCGCTCGAGGCGGTAGAAGCCCTGGCCGCCCTGCTCGTGCTCGGTCTTGCGCTCGCCCGACAGCGTCAGGACGTTGTCCTCCAGCGAGAGGTCGACGTCGCCCTCCGACATGCCGGGAAGGTCGGCCCGCAGCACGTAGTGGTCGTCGGTCTCGACGAGGTCCATCGCCGGGATCCACCGGCGCACACCGCCGCCGTCGCCGCCGCCGGCCGCGGGCGGGGTGTCGAAGAAGGAGCTGAAGAGGCGGTTCATCTCCTGCTGCAGCGAGTTGATCTCGCGAGCGGGCTCCCAACGGATCAAGGCCATCCTGCGTACCTCCTGGAACGAGAGATCACTTACGCACACATGATGAAATCTCAGTCGCGATCTGTCAAGTCCCTCGTCCACCAGGGCGCGTAGGCGGCCTCCCGCGCGCTAGCGTCGGGATGATGCAGAAGCTCGGAAGCAGCGACCTCGAGGTCAGCACGCTGTCGCTCGGCACCAACGTGTTCGGCTGGACGGCCGACAAGACCGCCTCCCACGCCGTGCTCGACGCGTACGTGGCCGGCGGCGGGAACTTCCTGGACACCGCCGACGTCTACTCGGCCTGGGTCCCCGGCAACGAGGGCGGCGAGTCCGAGACGATCATCGGCCGCTGGCTGGCCAAGCACCCCGAGCTGCGCGACGACCTCGTCGTCTCCACCAAGGTCGGCCAGCTGGAGGGCTCCGAGGGTCTGGGCCGGGACACGATCCTCCGCGCCGCCGAGGCGTCGCTGGAGCGCCTGCAGACCGACCGCATCGACCTCTACTGGGCCCACATCGACGACGAGGACACGCCGCTGGAGGAGACCCTCGGCGCGTTCACCGACCTCATCGACGCCGGCAAGGTCCGGGCCATCGGCGCCTCGAACTACACCGGCGCCCGCCTGGCCGAGGCGCTCGCCGTCGCCGAGCGCGAGGGCCTGGCGCGCTACGTCGCCACCCAGCCGCACTACAACCTCGTCGAGCGCGCGGAGTACGAGCGCGACCTCGCGCCCGTCGTCGCCGAGCACGGCCTGTCGACCGTGCCGTATGCCGGGCTGGCCAAGGGCTTTCTGACCGGCAAGTACCGCCCGGGCGGACCGGCGGTCGCCAGCCCACGCGCGGGCGGCGCCGCGAAGTACCTCGAGCACGGCGGCGCCGCCGTCCTGGAGGCGCTGGACGCCGTGGCGGCCGCTCACGACGCGCCGGTGGCCGCGATCGCCCTCGCGTGGCTGGCCGCCCAGCCCGGTGTCGCATCGCCGATCGCGAGCGCCCGGACGACCGAGCAGCTCGCCGACCTGCTGCTCGTCAACACGCTCGTGCTGACCGGCGAGGAGATCGCCGAGCTGACCCGCGCCTCGGCGGCGTCTGCGAGCGCCTGAGCCGCCGAGCGGGTACAGGTCTCCCCCGTGACCCTCGACGCGCGCACGATCGACCGCATCGGCCTGGTGGTGCACCCGCACCGCCGGCTGGACCGCGCCCTCAGCTCCGTCCATGCCTGGGCCGCCGAGCACGACGCCGAGATCGTGCAGGTCATCATCGACGGCCAGGAGCGCGTCGTGGCCGAGGCCGGCGACGCGTCGTCGTGCGACCTCATCATCGCCCTCGGCGGCGACGGCACGACGCTCGCGGCGCTGCACGCGGCGGCCCCGTACGACATCCCGGTGCTCGGCGTCGCGTGCGGGAGCCTGGGCGCGCTGACGGCCACGTCGGCCGACCGGATCGACGAGTCGCTGCGGCGCATCGCCACCGGCGCCTGGCAGCCGCGCATCCTGCCCGGCGTCGCGGTCTCGGCCGACGGCGGCGAGCCGTGGGTCGCCCTCAACGACCTCGTCGTCGTCCGCAAGGGCGCCGGCCAGGTCGCCATCGAGATCCGGATCGACGGCGAGCTGTACGTGCGCTTCGCCGGCGACGGCATCGTCATCGCCTCGCCGCTGGGCTCCAGCGCCTACACGATGGCTGCGGGCGGCCCGATCCTCGCGCCCGGCACCGCGGGGGTCGTCCTCACGCCCCTGGCCCCGCACGGCGGCGTGGCCCCACCCGCGGTCGTCAGCGCGCAGAGCGTCGTCACGATCGCGATCGAGCCCAGCCACGCCGGCGCGCGCGTCGAGTTCGACGGCCAGATGACCGATGCGCAGCCGAGGACGCTGGAGGTGACGTGGCGCGCGCGGCACGCGACGCTCGTGGCGTTCGACGACGCCGAGTCGCTCCTGGCGGGCCTGCGCCGCCGTCGCATCCTCATGGACAGCCCGCGCCTGCTGGCCCGCGACGATCGCGCCGCCGCCACGGCGGCCGAGACGCCCTCCGCCGACGCGCTCCCCGCCTCCGACTGACTGGTCACCCGCCGCCGGAGGGCGCATACTTGACCGGTGGGCGCGGAGCCGGATCGCGAAGCGGCGAAGAGCTCGCCTCCTGGCGGCACCGACTGGCGACTGCATGGGGTGCGGGTCGTGCACGCCGGCGAGCTGGACCCGAACACGCCACAGACCCCGGGCATGACCCGCGCCGCGGCGATCGACACGGCCCGCGCCGGCGCCGAGAAGCTCTGGGCCGGCACCGTGGTGATCCACCCGGACGCCAAGACCGGCGCCCACCACCATGGTCACCTGGAGAGCATCATCTACGTGGTCAGCGGGCGCGCGCGGATGCGCTGGGGCGAGCGGCTGGAGTTCATGGCCGAGGCCGGTCCGGGCGACTTCATCTACGTGCCCCCGTACGTTCCCCACCAGGAGATCAACGCGTCGCCGGAGGCCCCGCTCTCTTGCGTGGTGGTGCGCAGCGATCAGGACACCGTCGTGGTGAACCTCGACCTCCCGGAGCTCGAGCCCGATCCCGAGCGTGTCCAGTGGGTCGACGACATCCACCCACCGCACTGACCGAGCGACGTCGAGGAGGGGCCTCCTACCGGATCGAGCGCTTGGCCAGCTCGACCGCCTTGGCGGCGTTGGCGGCGGTCACGAAGTTCGGGCCGGTCGGGATGACGTCGCCTTGGGCCGGGAACAGGCCGTAGCGCGCCCGCTGCGCCAGGAACACGACCGGCAGGTAGCCCTGGAGGTAGGCCTGCTGGTCGACGGCGAACGCGAGCTTGCCGTCGCGCACCGCCTGCAGGACGTCGGGGCCGAGGTCGAACGTCCCGACCGTGACGCGGCGGGGGTTGCCGCCCAGCGCCTTGACCGTCGCCAGGCCGCTGAGCGAGTTCAGCGCCAGGACGCCGTCGGCCTTGGCGGCGGCGATCGCCTTGGCGATGCGCTGGGGAGCGTCGGGCGCCTGGTCGTCGACGCGCACGACGTGGGAGCGACCGCCCACGGCAGCCATCGCCCGCTGGAGCCCCGCGCAGCGCGCGTCCAAGCCCTGGTTGGGGATCGACAGGTTCACGCACAGCGCCTGCCGCACCCCGGCGCGTGCCAGCCGCTGCCCGGCCTTGAACCCCGCCGTGCCCTCGGGCTGTCCCACGTGTGCGAGGACCCCGAGCGACTTGTACGTGTCGCTGCCCGAGTTGATGGTGACGGTCGGGATGCCGGCCTTGACCGCGCGGCGGATCGCCGGCGCCAGGCCGGGCTCGGGCAAGGAGACCACCAGGCCGTCGGGCTTGGCGGCCACGGCCTGGTCGATGAGCGACACCATGTGGTCGAGGCTGTACACGTCGGGCGCCTTGTAGGTGATCCCGACGTCCATCTGGCGCCCGGCGGCCTCGACGCCGTTGCGCACGATCGCCCAGAACGGGCTCGACGCCTGGCCGTGGGTGACCACCGCTATCCGGACCTGGTCGCCGCCGGGGGCGCCGGGAGGCATGTCGCCGGGCGCCGGCGTCCCGCCGTTGTCGATCGAGCCGACCGTGACCGGACCCTCGGTGACGGTCGTCGTGCTGCCACAGCCCGTGGCCGCCAAGGCGGCGAACAGGCAGGCGATCGACACCAGCAGCATCCGGACGGCGACGACGCGACC
>JAWVGD010000625.1:0-4407 GCA_033855515.1 Baekduia sp. | reverse complement strand
CCTCGACGGTGCCGGCGATCGACACGGGTCCGCCGTCCCAGATCGGCAGCATCCGGCCGAGCAGCAGGCGGCCGTGGAGGTCGAGCTCGTCCAGGCGGAAGTAGTGCGCGCCGCCGTCGCCCTCGGCGTCGGCACGCTCGGCCGGATGGCAGAAGACCGGCACGCCCAGGGCGGGCGCGACCCCGCGGTGGTCGGCGTGGCTGTGGCCGAGCACGACGCGGGTGATGCCGCCCAGGCGCGCGCCGGCCGCCGCGACGGCCTTCGTCATGCCCGCGATGCCCGCGTCGAACAGCAGCACGCCGCTGCCGTCGCGCACGAAGTACACGTTCATCTCCTTGCTCGGGAAGCCGCCGCGGACGACCCACACGCCCTCGGCGACCGGCTCGGGCGCCGCCGCCATCATGCGCGCCAGCCGCGGCCGCACCCGCACCGTGCCCGTCCCACCCTGTCCGTTGCCCATGCCCGTCCTCGCTCCTCGGTCGACGAGGCGGGCAGTCTAGATGGCGGGCAACTAGGCTCAGAGCCGATGACGGAAGCCAACCGCAAGCGTGAGGTCGGCCGGGGCGAGCGCGTGCTGCCCGGGGTCTGGCGCCTGCGCCTGCCGCTGCCCTGGCCCGGCGTGCCGCACTGCAACGCCTGGGCGCTGGCGGCCGGCGACGGCATCGTCCTGATCGACACCGGCATGCACGAGCCCGGGTCGATGGGCCACCTGGAACGGGCGCTGGCACAGGTCAACCTCAAGCTCGAGCACGTCCGCCTCCTGGTCTGCACGCACGCGCACTCCGACCACTACGGGCAGGCCGCGACGATCGTGGAGCGCACCGGCTGCGCGCTGTGGATGCACCCCAACCACGACCACATGCTCAAGGCGGCGATCGATCCCGAGGCGGCCCTCGACCGGCGCATCGAGGTCGCGCGCCAGAGCGGCGTCCCCGAGGAGCCGCTGCGCCGCTACAGCGATACGCGCCGCGGCCAGGACTTCGGGATCGCCGGGATCGTGGAGCCCGACCGGGCGCTCGTCCCCGGTGTCGAGCTCCACACCGACCTCGGCACCTGGCAGGTCTTCGAGACGCCCGGCCACGCCCCGTCGCACGTCTGCCTCTACCAGGAGGAGCGCCGGATCCTCGTCTCCGGCGACCATCTGCTCGGCCGCGTCTCGTTGTACTACGACTACGGCTACTCGCCCGATCCCGCCGGCGAGTTCCTGCACTCGCTGGACCTCGTGCAGGAGCTCGACGCGCGCCTGTGCCTGGCCGGCCACGGCCGGACGTTCACCGACGTGCAGGCGCACATCGACGCCAACCGCACGCTCGTGCGCGAGCGCCTCGGCAAGGTCGAGGAGGTCATCCGCAGCGACGGCGGGCTCACGGCCTACGACGCCATCCCGCGCGTCTACGGCGAGGCGATCACGCCGCTGAACGCCAACTGGTGGCTGTCGGAGACGCTGTCCTACCTGCGCCACCTCGAGGTCACGGGGCGTGTGCAGCGCATCGACGGCACCCCCGAGCGCTGGTCCGCGGCGGCCTGACGCCCCGCAAACGAGCAGGTCCTTCAAACCTTGACACGCTCGTGTTAGGGTTTGTCGGGTCATGCGCATCCACGAGCAGCTCGGCGGCGACGAGCCGACGTTCTCCTTCGAGTTCTTTCCGCCCAAGACGCCCGAGGGCGAGGCCAACTTCGCGCGCGCCCTGCGGGAGCTGGCGCCGATGGCGCCGTCGTTCGTCTCGGTGACCTATGGCGCCGGCGGCACCACGCGCGAGAAGACCGTCGAGACGGTGCGCACGATCAAGGAGCAGCACGGCCTCGAGGCGATGGCGCACTTCACCTGCGTCGGCGCGACGACCGAGGAGCTGCGAGGCACGCTCGAGGACATCCGCGACGCGGGCATCGACAACGTGCTCGCCCTGCGTGGCGATCCGCCGCGCGGCCAGAGCGAGTGGGTCGCCTCCGAGGGCGGCCTCGAGTACTCCCACCAGCTCGTCGCGCTCCTGCGCGAGGACTACGACTTCAGCATCGCCGCGGCGTGCTTCCCCGAGACGCACATCCATGCGACCTCGCCGGAGGACGACCTGCGCTACCTCAAGGCCAAGGTCGACGCGGGCGTCGACTTCCTCATCACGCAGCTGTTCTTCGACAACGCGTTGTACTTCGACTTCGTCGACCGCGCGCGGGCGACCGGCATCGCCGTGCCGATCATCCCCGGCGTCATGCCGATCACGAACTACGGGTCGATCGCGCGCCTGACCTCGCTGTGCGGCGCGACGATGCCCGAGCACGTGCTCCACGAGCTCGACGCGCGCAAGGACGATCCCGAGGCCGTCGCGGAGTTCGGCGTGTCCTACGCGACGATGCAGTGCGCCGACCTGCTCGCCAAGGGCGCGCCCGGCATCCACTTCTGCACGCTGAACCGGTCGCCCGCCACGCGCGCGATCCTCAGCGCGCTGCGCCTGTGGCGCCCGTGGGACGCCGAGCGCACCGGCCTCGGCGAGCCGCGCCATCCCGCGGCCGTCGCCTCCTAGGCCCGGCCGCTCATGGCGACCACCACCTGGGGCGCCGGCGAGTACCCGCTGATGGGCCAGCGGCTGAAGGGCGCCGCCCAGCGCGTCGTGGACCTCGCGCGCGTCGCGCCCGGCGACCGGGTGCTGGACATCGCGTGCGGGACCGGTAACGCGGCGCTGATGGCGGCCGCGCGCGAGGGCGCGGTCGTGGGCGTCGACTTCGAGCCGGCGTTGCTGGAGGTGGCCCGGGCAAGGGCCGCCGAGCTGGACCTCGCGATCGACTGGCGCGAGGGCGACGCGCTCGCGCTGCCGGTCGCCGACGGCGCGTTCGACGCGGTCGTCTCGGTCTTCGGGATCATGTACGCCATCGATCA
Organism: Baekduia sp.; assembly: GCA_033855515.1. GTDB lineage: Bacteria > Actinomycetota > Thermoleophilia > Solirubrobacterales > Solirubrobacteraceae > Baekduia. The sequence goes on along the minus strand of JAWVGD010000625.1, from coordinate 1,535 downwards.
GGCGGCGGCCGCCGCCGAGCTCGCGCGGGTGGCCGCGCCCGGTGCGCGGGTCGTGTTGGCGAGCTGGTCGCCGGGGAGCTTCATGCCCGCGATGGGCGGCGCGCTGGCGCCCTTCCTGCCCGCGCCGCCCGAGGGGCGCTCGCCGGCACGCTGGGGCGACCCCGCCGCGGTCGGCGAGTTGCTCGCGGGGGCCGGCCTGGCCGCCGGCGACGCGCACTCTGAGACCGTCGAGCTGAGCTTCGAGGACCGCCTCAGCGCGGTCGCCTTCCTGGTCCGGACCGCCGGCCACGTGGTCGCCGAGCGCCCCCGGCTGGAGGCCGAGGGCCGCTGGTCGCAGCTGCTGGCGGCGCTGGCCGCGCTGGTGACCGAGCGCAACACGGGCGCCGACGGCGGCGTGACGCTCCGCCTGGACTACCTCGTGGCCACCGCGCGGCGCGCCGCCCAGCGTCGCCTATAGGGCGCCTCGAGCGGGTCCACGTTGCGCAGCACTGCCAGTCGTGTGCTCCTACGGCGCGGCTGCGCTCGGATCGCCCGGCTCGATCTCGAGGCCCTCGGCGACCTTGGGCCGCCCGTCGAGCGTGTAGCGCACGTCGACCGAGTCGTTCTGCCGGTAGGTCCCGACGCCCCAGGCGCCGAGGAACCAGCGCCAGCCGCTGATCTTGTCCTTGCGCAACTCGCGCTCGAAGACGAGCGTGCGGCCCTTCTGGACGAAGTCGACGCCCGGCGTCTGCGGCACGCCGGAGAGGAACACCTCGAAGGGCTCCTGGATCTGCGGCGGCAGGCGGACGATGGAGCGGGGCACAGCCCGGCATCATGGCGGATCACATGGACCCGATCACGTCGTCGCCGATCGTCCGCGTGCTCAACGAGGACGTGCGGCGATACCACCGCTGGTGCACGCCGTCGATCCTCCCGGGGCAGGAGCGGGTCGAGGACTTCTACGCCTCCGACGTGTCGATCTCGGCCGGGTTCTTCGGAACGCTCGTCGACCACACGGGCGTCTTCGCCGAGGCGGAGCGGTTCGCCGCCGCCGCCCAGGGCGCCGACCGCACGATGTTCTCCGTGCACGGCTCGAGCGGCTCGAACTGGATCGTGCTGCGCATGCTGGCGATGGAGCGCCAGGACGGCCTCGTGCTCGTCGCGCGCAACATCCATCACTCGGTCATGAACGCGATCAAGGCCTTCGACCTGGACTTCCGCTTCCTGCCGGCACCGTACGACGCGCGCTTCGAGGCGCTCATGCCGCCCGGCGTCGACGACGTGATGGGCGGCCTCGACCGCTACCCCGAGGCGCTGGCGGTCATCTACACGTCACCCACCTACGAGGGCCTGGCGGGCAACACGGAGGACATCGCCGCCGCGGTCCACGCGCGCTGCGACACGTGCCTGGTGATCGTCGACGAGGCGTGGGGAGGCCACCTGCACTTCCACGAGGACCTGCCGATCTCGGCCATGGCGGCCGGCGCCGACATCTGCGTGCAATCCACCCACAAGCTGGCCGGCGGCCTGCAGCAGACCGGCCTCATCCACTGGAT
>JAWVGD010000624.1:0-10161 GCA_033855515.1 Baekduia sp. | reverse complement strand
CCTACCACGGCCATCACGACACCGTCATGGTGTCCATCGGGGTCGAGTACGACAAGATCGGCGACCACGACCACCCGGTCTCGCTGCCCTACGGCGGCGGCATCCCGCAGTCGACGGTCGACCACGTGTTCGCCGTGCACTTCAACGACGCCGATTCGATGGAACGCCGGATCGTCGAGCTCGACAAGGAGGGCCGCAAGCCCGCCTGCGTGATCATGGAGCCGGCGATGATGAACCTCGGCGTCGTGCTGCCCGAGCACGGCTACCTCGAGGCCGTCCGCGACATCACCGCGCGCCACGGCGTCGTCCTGATCTTCGACGAGGTCAAGACCGGCCTGACCGTCGCCGCCGGCGGCGCCACCGACAAGTACGGCGTGCTGCCCGACATGGTCACGCTGGCCAAGGCGCTGGGCGGCGGGCTGCCCTCGGGCGCGATCGGCATGAGCCAGGCGCTCGCCGAGACCGTCGAGAGCGGCACCGTCTACCAGGTGGGCACCTACAACGGCAACCCGCTCGGCATGGCCGCCACGCGCGCCAACCTGCTCGAGGTCCTGACCCCCGAGGCCTACGCGCACCTCGACCACCTCAACGACCGCCTGCTGGCCGGTTGCGAGGCGATCATCGACAAGTACAACCTGCCCGGCTACGCGGTCGGCATCGGCTCCAAGGGCTGCGTCACGTTCGCGACGACCAAGATCATCGACTACGAGACGTTCAAGGCCCAGCAGGACGCCGAGATCGCCGACCTGGCCTGGTTGTACAACATGAACCGCGGCATCTTCATGACGCCGGGCCGCGAGGAGGAGTGGACGCTGTCGGTGACGCACACCGACGAGGCCGTCGACGCCTACATCGCGGTGTTCGACGAGATGGCGGCCGATCTGACCGCCTAGACGGCGGCCCGTCCGGCTCGCGGTCTGACGGCCTGGGGCCGCCAACCACGGCCTTCGTCGTTCTCAGAACGCGAGGGGGATCGTGAAGCCGCCCCGCACCGGGCTGCGCAGGCCGTCGTAGACGGCGCTGCCGGCGATCGTGACGCGGACGCGCGTGCCCCGCGCCGGGCGGGCGCCGGGGACCCTCACGGTGCGCTTGGCGCCGCCCTTCATCGTCACGGAGGCATGCAGCGGACGCCGTCCGGCAACGCGGACGGTGAGGCGCACGTGGCACCCGCCGTGGCCGTCCTGGCGATCGCAGGTCAGCGGGACGAGCACCCCGCCCGGCGCGGCGCGCAGCGGTGGCCGGACGATCACCGGCTGGAGGTCCTGGCCGGGAACGGCGATGAAGACGCGCTCGCAGCCGGCGCTCAGCGCCTCGAACGCCGCGGGCGAGTCGACGGTGTCGCGGCCCGCACCGCAACCGTCGGTCTCGCCCTTCGTGGCCGCCGGATCGCCGACCACTTGCAGCACGTCGTCGCCGGGACCGCCGTCGGCCTGGTCGGCGCCGAGCCCGCCGTACAGGGCGTCGTTGCCGGCGCCGCCGGAGAGCCGGTCGTCACCCGCATCGCCGGCCAGGCCGTCGGCCCCGTCGCCGCCGGCGAGGTCGTCGTTGCCGCGGCTGCCGATCAGGACGTCGTCGCCACCGGCGCCACGGATCGTGTCGGCGCCCGCGCGGCCGTCGATCGTCTCGGCGACGTCGGTGCCGAGGATGAGGTCGTCCCCGGCGCCGCCTTCTGCGACCTCGAACCCGGTCACCTTGTCGCCCTCGCCGGGCTCGCCGGAGGGCATGCTGTCGTCCAGGGCGATCGTCACGCCGGTGGTGCGGGCCGCGTAGCTGATGACGTCGCGGCCCGCCCCGCCGTCGAGGACGTCGCCGTCGCCGCGACCGCCGGGCCCTGGGGAGATCGAGTCGAAGCCCGCACCGCCGAGCAGCGTGTCGGCGCCCGGGCCGCCGTCCATGGTGATCCCCAGCCGCGTGGCGCTGTCGTCGACGACGTCGTCGCCGTCGCCCACATCGACCAGCAGCCCACCGATCGGCGTGGTGATGCCCGTGCACGTGAGCTCCCCGGGCGCGGTCGCGGTGCAGTAGCCGTCGGCGGGCGTCAGCGGCGCGCTCGGGTCGCGAATGATCAGCGCACCCGAGGGGCTCACGCTGAAGGTGATGTGGTTGGCCTCGCCGGGCAGCGCGGTGATCCGCGCCGCCGCGGTGTCGGTCTGCTGCGTCACCGCGACCGTGGCGGCTCCGGCGCCGGAGGGGAGCGCCGCCGCGCCGGCCGTGATGGCCGCCAAGATCGCCGTGGTGCTGGGCATGAACGCGAGCCTACGGCCTGGGCACGGGCCCCGTGCGCGTCAGCTCCATCGACCAGTTCCAGTCCCACGTCGCGCCCTCGTCGGTGGAGAAGGCCTGCTCCCAACGGGCGTGGTCGTCGTCGAAGCGCTGCCAGCGGAACCGCGCCTGCAGCGGGCGGCCGGCCTCGTCGGTGATCGTCTGGTGGAAATGGGCCTCGTCACCGTCCCAGCGGCCGACGAGCGGGCGGAAGTCGGGCGGGCCGTAGTTGGCGAGCCAGATGATCGACCACTGGCCGGTGGCCGGATCGAGGGCCCGGACGGTGACCGCCTCGACATGGCCGCGGCCCGGGAAGTCCGGTGCGTCGTAGTGGTCGAGCTGCACGCGGTCGTCGACGTGCATCGACACGCGACAGGTCGCGGCAAACTCCTCCCAGATGCCGTCGGCGTTGCGCCGGCGGTTGGCGACGGCCCAGACGCCTGCGTACCAGGCGAAGCCGGCGCCGTGCTGCGGTGTGGCGGATGTCGTGCTCATGGGCGCACCGTAGACCACGTATCGGGCGGTGTGCGCCCTCTACGATGTCGCGACCGGCCACGCGGTTGTTGGGGTTCTTGGAGCTGTTGCACGGTGAGCCCTGGTTCGCCTTCGAGGCCCAGGCCCGCGGCCGGTGATTGCGCCGAGTGATCAGGACTGCTCGTCGCGCAGCATCGCGCGCCGAACCTTCCCGCTGGTCGTCTTGGGCAGCTCGGCCGCGAAGTCGATCCGGCGCGGGTCCTTGTAGGGCGCGGTCTGCGCCTTGACGTGGTCCTGCAGCTCCCGGGCGAGGGCGTCGGAGGCGACCTGGCCGTCGCGCAGCACGACGACCGCCCGCACGATGCTCCCGCGCTCGTCGTCGGGGGCGGCGACGACGGCGGCCTCGGCGACGGCGGCGTGCGAGACCAGCGCAGACTCGACTTCGAAGGGGCCGATGCGATAGCCGGCCGAGATGATGACGTCGTCGGTGCGGCCCTCGAAGAAGAGGTAGCCGTCGGCGTCCTGGACCACGCGGTCGCCGGTCCGCCACGGGCCCGCGGCGGGGTCGCTCTCGTCGCCCAAGTACTTCAGGAAGAACGTCGGGATCGTCGTCGGGTCGGCGACGAGCTCGCCGTCGTCGACCCACAGCTCGATCCCCGGCAGGGCGCGGCCCATCGAGCCCGGCCGCGCCGGCTCGCCGTCGAGGTTGCCGGTCAGCTGCCCGGTCTCGGTCTGCCCGTAGCCGTCGCGGATCTGGAGGCCCGTGGCCTCCTCCCACGCCCGCAGCACCTCCGGGTTGAGCGCCTCGCCGGCGGCGACGAGCGCGCGGAGCCCCGGGAAGCGCCTCAGCGGCACGCGCTTGGCGATGACGCGGTACTCGGTCGGCGCCATGCAGAGGAGGTCGACGCGCTCGCGGCCGAGCACGTCGAGTCGCTCGGCGGGGTCGAAGCGCGCATCGTGCAGCAGCGCCGCTGCGCCGAGCAGCCACGGGGCGATGAACACGTTGCGCGCGGACTTGCTCCAGCCGCTGGCGGCGGTGCACCACACCAGGTCGCCGGGCCGCGCGCCGAGCCAGTGTTCAGCCTGCAGCCGCTGGCCGTCGAGATAGCGCTGGCCGTGAAGGACCGCCTTGGGCTCGCCGGCCGTGCCGCTGGTGAACGTGATCAGGCACGGGTCCAGCGGCGCCAGGCCGGCCGGCGGGGGCGCGTCGTCGCGCGCCGGGCGGTCCATGACGCCGGGGCCCCAGATCGTCGGGCCCGTCCAGCCCGCGCCGGCCAGGACCGCCTCGTTGCGCCGGTCGGCGACGACGGCGGCGGGCCGGGTGACGTCGAGGCGCAGACGCAGGTCCTTGGCGCGTAGCTGCTCGGAGCAGGGCAGGACGACATGGCCCTGCCGGAAGCAGGTCACCATGGCGACGACCCAGTCGGGCTGGTTGCCGGCGAGCGTCAGGACGACGTCGCCGCGCCGGACGCCGAGCTCCTGCAGCTCGGCGGCCAGCGTGCACGCCGCGGCCGCCACCGCGCCGAAGCGATGCTCGCGCCGCGTGCCGTCGCGGGCCAGTTCGACGAGCGCCAGCGCGTCCGGGTCGGCGGCCTCCACGACATCCACGGCGAAGTTCATCGCCGCCGACCCTAGAGCCTCCCGGCGCTCAGACCGCGGGGGGCGCCGCGCGACGCGAGCTACATGCGGCCCGAGGCCGTCGTGAGCTGCGTCGCCTCGATGACCGCCAGGCGCTCGGCCAGGCGGACGCCGACCGCGCAGAGCGTCGCGAGCAGCTCCGGGTCGGCCGCGTCGCGCGTCTTGCGCACCAGCTCGAGGACCGCGAGGACGCGGCCGTCCGGGTGGACGATCGGCACCGTGGCGAGCGTTCCGAGCTCCGCCCAGGCCGCCGAGCGGGAGCGCGGGCAGGCGAGCATCTCCTCGGTGTCGGCCCAGTGGGCCTCCCCGGAGCCGGCCGCGGCGGGCACCAGGCCGTCCTCCAGGTGGGCACGCCACGCCATCGTCTCCCAGGCCTCCAGGCCCGACATGTAGGCGCTCCACGTCTCGGCACACGCGAACTCGCCCTCGCCGCGGGGCTGCCAGAGCGCGCCGCCCATCCAGCCCGTGGCGGCCGACAGCGCCTGCAGCGCGGCGCGGCCCGCGGCGCGCGGGCTCGACGCCTTCGCCAGCGCGCCGTCGAAGTCGTTCAGCGTGTCGGGCGTGAAGCCCGGGGGCGGGCCGTCGGGCTCGGTGGGGGCGGCGTAGGCGAACGCCTTGGCCTGGGCGGCGGCGACCTCCAGCGGCGGCAGCGACGGCCGGCCGTTGGTGTACGGCGAGGTCATCACCGGTGGGATCTGGGCGACGACGGGGGCGGGCGAGACGTCGGCGAGCCGGCGCTCGGCCAGCTCGCGCGCCTCGCGCTCGGCAGTCAGCAGCCCCTGCAGCTCGTTGCGCGCGGCCAGCGCCAGGTCCAGGTCCGCGCGGAGGGCGGCGACCTCGTCGCCGACGTGCTCCTCGGCGCGCGCGAGCGCGGCGCGGGCGTCGTCGCGCGCGTCCTGCGCCTCGAGCAGGCGGCGCTCGGCGTCCTCGGCGCGCAGGTCGGCGACCTGGGCACGGTGGACCGCCTCGGAGGCGAAGAGATCGGCGGCCTCGGCTCGGGCCAGCGCCTCGTCGAGCCGGTCGCCCGCGCCGGCGGTCGCCTCCTCGACGGCCGCGATCAGCGCGCTGTCGCGTTCGCTGCGGGCGCTCTCCAGCGCGGAGCGGGTGTCGGCGAGGGCGTGCTCGGCCGCGTCGGCACGGGCCACGGCGTCGTCGCGCTCGCGCTCGGCCTCGACGGCGCGTGCCAGCGCCTCCTCGCGCGCGGCCTCGGCGCGGTGCAGCGCCTCGGTGGCCTGTGCGGCGCCCGCCTGAGCGGCACCGAGGTCCTCGACCGCTTGAACGCGCGCGGCCTCGGCGGCGTGGGCCTGGGCCAGCGCGTGCTCGACCTGCGCGCCGGAGCTCCCCTGGGCCTCGGCGGCGCGAGCGCGCTCGGCGTCGGCGGACTCGGCGCGGGCGATCGCGTCGGTGGCCGCGGCCTCGGCGGACTCGGCGCGCTGCTGCGCGCCGGCGACCTGCGCGTCCAGCGCAGCGGTGCGCTCGGCCATCGCGTCGCGCTCGGCGAGCGCCTGGGCCAGCGTGGCCTCGGCGTCGGCGACGGCGGTCCACGCTGCCTCCAGCGCCTCGGCGCCGTCGGCCTGCAGCGACGCGGCGTGCGCCTCCAGCTCGGCTGCGCGCGCCTCCAGCGACGCGGCGCGGGCCTCGAGCCCGTCAGCGCGGGCGACCGCCTCGTCCCGCGCGGCCTCGGCGCCTCGCAGGCGCTCCTCGAGCTCACCGGCGCCGTCGGCGGCCTGCGCTCGCGCCTCGTCGCGCTCGCGCTCGGCGGCGCGCAGCGCCTCGATCGCCTGGGTGCGCGCGTGCTCGGCGGCTTCGCGACGGGCGCCGGCCTCGTCGCGGGCGGCCTCGGCGGCGGCGACGGCGTGTAGCGCGCTCTCGGCCTCGGCGCGTGCGGCATCGGCTCGGGCGACGGCCTCGTCGCGCGCGGCCTCGGCGCTGCGGACCGCGTCGCCGGCCTCGCCGCGGCTCGCCTCGGCGGCGTGCGCACGGGCCAGCAGCTCCTCGCGGGCCGCCTCGGCCGAAGCCAGCCGTGCGTCGGCCTCCTCGCGGGCGCCGTCGAGCTCGACGAGCCGTGTGTGGGCCTCCTCGGCGACCGTGCGGTGGTGGTCGAGCGCCTCGCGCGTCCGGGCGTGGGCGTCGCGCACGCGGTCGCGCTCCAGCTCGGCGGTGCGGCGCGCCTCGCGCTCGCGGAGGAGCTCCTGCTCGGCGGCCTCGCCGCCGGCGGCCACCTCGAGCGCCTCCTCCTCCAGGGCGGCGGCGCGCTCGCGCTCGGCGGCGACGCGGGCGTCGGCCTCGGCGGCGAGCGTCGCGACGCGCTCGTGCTCGGCGGCCAGCCGCGCGTCGGCGGCGGCGAGCGCCTCCTGGGCGGCGTGCAGCTCGCGGTGCAGCGAGTCGGCGCGCTCGCGGGCGTCGGCCACGGCGGCCTCGGCGGCGGCGGACTTCTCGCGCTCGGCGTCGAGCGCATGGGCCAGGCGCTCGCTGTCGCCGACCGCGCTGCGCGCCTCCTCCAGCTCCCGCAGCAGCGTCTCGGTGCGGTCGTGCGCGGCGCCCAGCGCGCGCTCCAGGTCCTCGCGGCGCGCGTCGGCGGCGGCCGTGGCGGCCTCGGCGACGCGCACGGCCTCCTGCGCGGCGGCCAGCTCGCCGCCGAGCCACTCGGCCCGCCCGCGCTCCTGGTCCAGCTCGCGGGAGGCCAGCTCGTGGCGCTCGCGGAGGCCGTCCAGCTCGGCGATGAGCTCCTCACGGGAGCCGATCGTGTCGTCCAGCAGGCGCTTGAGCGCGTCGTGGGCCTCGTGCAGCCCGCCGAGCTCGGTCGCGAAGCCCTCCTTCTGGGCGACGGCGTCGGCGTGTACGGCGCGCAGCGCCTCCAGCTCGGCTTCGAGCTCGGGATCGGGCCCGGCGGCGACCGCTCCGGCGGCCTCGTGGGCGAGCGCCTGCGCCGCGGCGGCGGCGGCGACCGCGGCCTCCAGCTCGCTCTGCACGCGCTCGAGCTCCGCCTCGGCCTCCTTGGCGCGGGCCTTCAGCTCCTTGCGCCCGGCGCGAACCTCGGCCAGCTCGGCCTCGAGGGCGTCACGGCGGGCGGCGACCTCGGCGATCCGGGCCTCGACGCCGTCGCGGTCCTCGCGCAGCGCCCCCAGCTCGGCGTCCAGCGCATCGCGGCGCGACGCGGCCGCGGCCAGCTCGCCCTGCAGCGCCTCGCACCGGCCGCCCAGCTCGGCGACCTGCCGCTGCAGGTCGGCGTCGCCGGTGTGGGCCAGGGACAGCTCGTGGTCGAGGACGCCGGCGCGGTCCTGGGCGTCGGCGAGCTCCCGGATCAGGTCGTCGCGGCGGGCGACCGCCTCGGCCAACGCGGCCTCGGCCTCGGCGGCGCGGTCCCGGGCGGCGGCGAGCTCGCCGTCGAGTGCGGCGGTGTGGTCGTGGACGGACTCCAGCTGGCCGGCGAGCTCGTCGACGCGGGCGGCGACGCGGTCGCGCTCCTCGGCGGCCCGCTCGGCCTCCTCGCGCAGCCGGGCGACCTCGCCGGCCTGACGCTCGAGCGCCTCGGCCTGGGACCGCGACTGGATCTCGGCCTCCAGGCGCGCCTCGCGCTCGACGGCCAGCGCCTCCCGGGCGGCGAGCGCCTCGGCGTCGGCGGTGGCACGCGCCTCGCGCTCGGAGAGGAGCTCCTCGGCGGGCGCGCTGATGCCGTGCGTGGCGACCTGCCCGACGGAGGCCTGCAGGCGCTCGCGCTGCTCGCGGCCGACCGCCAGGTCGTCGCCGGGCGCCATGACGACGCAGACGGCCCACGGCTCGCCCTCGTCGTAGACGGGGAAGCGGCAGGCGCGCATCGTGCGCCGGCCGTCGCGGGCCAGGACGGTCTCCCGCGCGTCGAGGTGGCCGTGGGCGTCGAGCACCAGCGCGTCGAGCTCGGCGACGCGATGGGCCACGTCGGCGGGCTGCAGCGCGTTGTCGGTCTTGCCGACCAGCCGCGAGGCCTCGAGCCCCACGAGGTCGGCGAACGTCGGGTTGACGGCCACATAGCGGCCGTGGGCGTCGCGGACGCACGCGGGAAGCGTGGCTTCCTGAAGCGCATCGGCAAGGGCGCCCAGGCGCTGCGAGGCGCCCGAGCCGGGATTGGTGCTGGATCCGTCGGTCATCCGTGACTCTGGGTCCCCATCGGCGCCGGAGGCCGGTCCATCGCTCCCGGGCGCCCACCACGGACGAACGTTCGGTCGCCCACAGGTATCCTCAGTGGGCCCCTCAACGAGGAAACCTGGAGCAGCAATGGCCGTCGAGACCAGCGTGTACAACGACCAGACGGACGAGCAGAAGGCCATCATCGAGATGGTCCGGCAGTTCGTCGACGAGCAGATCATCCCCAACGCCGAGCACTACGACGGCGCCGACGAGTACCCGGAGCCGATCGTCGAGCAGCTCAAGGAGCTCGGCCTCTTCGGCATCACCATCCCGGAGGAGTACGGCGGGCTGGGGCTGGACCTCACGACCTACGTGATGGTCGTCGAGGAGCTCTCGCGCGGCTGGATCTCCATCAGCGGCGTCATCAACACGCACTTCATCGGCTCCTACCTGCTCCTGAAGTACGGCAACGACGAGCAGAAGCAGAAGTACCTGCCGCGCATGGCGACCGGCGAGATCCGCGCCGCGTTCTCGCTCAGCGAGCCGGAGCTGGGCTCCGACGTCCAGGCGATCAAGACCAACGCCAAGAAGGTCGACGACGGCCGCTACGAGATCAACGGGCAGAAGATGTGGGTCACCAACGGCCTCATGTCCTCGCTGGTGTTCCTCCTGGTCAAGACCGATCCTGATGCGCAGCCCACCCACAAGGGCTTCACCTGCTTCATCACCGAGAAGGAGGCGGGCGTCAGCGAGAACACGGGCGAGTACGCCGGCCTCACGGTGCCGCCCAAGATCAAGAAGATGGGCTACAAGGGCGTCGAGTCGACCGAGCTGGTCTACGACGGCTACAAGTGCCCGGCCGGGAACATCCTCGGTGGCGAGGCCGATGGACTCAACGCGGGCTTCGCCCAGATGATGGACGCGCTCGAGGTCGGCCGCGCCAACGTCGCCGCCCGCGGCGTCGGCCTGGCGCAGCGCGCGCTCGAGCTGGCGCTGAAGTACTCCCAGGAGCGCAAGACGTTCGGCAAGCCGATCGCCCAGCACCAGGCGATCCAGTTCAAGCTCGCCGACATGGCGACGCAGCTCGACGCCGCGCGCCTGCTCACGCGCCGCGCCGCGATGATGAAGGACGCGGGCCTGCGCTCCGACATGGAGGCCGGCATGGCCAAGCTGTTCGCCTCGGAGACCGCGCACTTCTGCGCCGAGCAGTGCCTCCGGATCCACGGCGGCTACGGCTACTCCAAGGAGTACGAGATCGAGCGGATCTACCGCGACGCGCCGCTGCTGCTCATCGGCGAGGGCACGTCGGAGATCCAGCGCATGGTCATCGGCAAGAAGCTGTTGCAGCGCCACAAGATCTAGCCGAACGCCGGCCCAGGGGGCCGGGTTCGGCCGCGGGTGTTCGCCTCAGGGGCGAAACCCGCATGTCGTTGCTCGTTGCGTCACTCGCGCATCGCTGCTCGCGCTCTCTCGGTAAGTTGGGAGCGTGAGCAGCGATGCACCGATGTTGATCGAGGCGGCGGTCAAGGGCGTCCTCGAGGAGATCCCGGCCCTCAAGCCGCTGAAGCTCGTCGTGGGCATCGACTTCCACGGCCGCGGCGACACCCAGCAGTTCCGGCTGGAGATGCCCGACCTCAAGGTCACCAAGGACCTTGCCACCGACGCGCGCGTCCGGATCGA
>JAWVGD010000623.1:0-7084 GCA_033855515.1 Baekduia sp. | reverse complement strand
CTCGTCAAGACCACGCTGGGCCTGTCGCGCTTCTCGCTGTCGGGCTACGACGTGGCCGACGCGCTCGTCGAGCGCGGCATCGTGATCGAGAAGGCCGGCGTGCAGACCATCACCTTGATCACGACCTTCCAGCTCGGCGACACCGCGGTCCCGGACACGGTCGCCGCGCTCAATGCCGTCCTCGACGGTCGCCAGCTGCCCGGCAACGCCCGCCAGGCCACGCCGGGGAATCCGTTCGCGGGCATCGACGACCGCCCGGTCATCCGGCCCTACGACGCCAAGCGCCTGGCGAAGTCGATCGGCCACGAGGTGCCGCTGCGCGAGGCCATCGGCAAGGTCGCCGCCGAGGAGGTCGAGGTCTACCCGCCGGGCATCCCGCTGATCCTGGAGGGCTTCCGCGTCGGCGAGGACGCGGTGCGCTATCTCGAGCAGGCGCGGGAATCCGGTGGATCGATCGTGGCGCGGGACACGTCGTTGAGCACGTTGCGGGTGCTCTAGCACCCCCGAGGGCTCCCGGCCAGACAGTCCGTGCGCGACGGAGGTGCTGTAGTAACGGAATGTCCTCCGACCACGTTCCCGAGCAGCAGCTGACCGCCGACGGATGGAGGGCGCAGCAGACCGGTGCCCACGCGGAGGCCGAGCGGCTGTTCCGCGAAGCGCTGGCGGCTGGAGAGCGCGACGCGGGCTACTACCTCGGCGAGCTGCTGATCGAGCTCGACCGCTCCCTCGAGGCCGTTCCGGTGCTCAGGGCGGCGGTGGAGGCAGGCGACAACGACGCGCTGATCCCGCTCGGCAATGCGCTGTGGGACCAGGGCGACATCGTGGGTGCGGAGGCGCGCTACCGCGAGGCGGCCGACCGCGGTGAGCTGGCCGCGGGGCACAACCTGGGGCTCCTGCTCTACGACCTCGGCCGGCTCGACGAGGCGATCGCGCTGTGGCGCACGACGGTCGTCGTCGGCGAGACCGAGCACCGCCTGCTCGGCAACGCGCTGGCCGACAGCGGCGACGTCGAGGAGGCAGAGCGCTGGTTCCGCGAGGGCGCGGAGGCCGGCGACGCCGAGGCGCTCGTCGATCTCGGCGCGCTCCTGCAGGACGAGGATCGCCTCGACGAGGCCGAGATCGTCCTGCGCGACGCGATCGCCGCCGGCGGCGCCGATGGCTACGTGTTCCTCGCCTCGGTCCTGCGCCTCGACGAGCGCACCGAGGAGGCCGAGGCGGTGCTGCGCGAGGGCGTCACACTCGGGATCGGCACGGCCGAGACGCAGCTGGCCAACCATCTGAGCGACGCCGAGCCGGGCTCGGCCGAGGCCGAGGGGCTCTACCGCAGCGCGATCCGCCACGGCGACTCCGAGGCCTACAACAACCTCGGCGTGCTGCTCTGGGATCAGGGCCGGGTCGACGAGGCCGAGGCCGCCTTCCGGGCGGGCACCGAGCTGGGCGACGAGCTGGCCGCCGGCAACCTCGCCGGCCTGCTGGAAGAGCGCCGGGGCTGAGGCCACCGGCCCGCCCGCGCGGAGCCGTCGCCGGGGCGTCGTACCCTGCACGGCCGTGCCCGAGGCAGCGCCCCCGTTCGACTACACCGTCCGCCGGTCCGACCGTGCGCGCCGGGTCCGCGTGCGGGTGGACCCGCGCAGCGGCGAGGTCGAGGTCGTCCTGCCGCGGCGCGCCGCCGCGCGCGAGGCCGCCAGCGCGGTCGTCGAGCTGCGCGGCTGGATCGCGCGGCGCCGCGCCGAGGTGGCCCTCGCCCAGGCGCGGGTGGCGGCGCGCGACGGGACGGTCCCGTACCTCGGCGTCGATCTGATGCTGCGCCCCGAGCCGGGCCGCACGCGCGTGCACCGGCGCGGCGACGTCCTGCTCGTGCCCGCCGACGAGGCGACCGCGCATGCGGCGATCGAGCGCTGGTACCGGCGCCAGGCGCGCGCGGAGATCGCCCCGCGCCTGGACGCGGCCGCGGCCGCCCTGGGTGAGTCCTACACCAAGCTGACGATCCGCGACCAGCGCACGCGCTGGGGATCCTGCTCCTCGTCGGGCGCGATGTCGTTCAACTGGCGGCTGCTGCTCGCACCCGACGCGGTGCTCGAGTACGTCGTCCGCCACGAGGCCTGCCATCTCGCGGTGATGGACCACTCGCCACGGTTCTGGGGGCTGATGGGCCGGCTCATGCCCGGCTACGAGGTGCCGCGGCGCTGGCTGCGCGACCACGGGGCGACGCTGGTCCTGTGACGGCGCTCGCCGTCGTCGGCCACGTCGAATGGGTCGACTTCCTGGTCGCCCCGCGGCTGCCGGCGCCCGGCGAGATCCTGCACGCCGACTCGGCGCACGAGGCGCCGGCGGGCGGGGGCGCGATGGCCGCTTACGCGATGGCGTCGCTGACCGGCGGGTGCGCGTTCTACTGCGCGCTGGGGGAGGACCCGCGCGCCGGGCGGACGGCCGCGCTGCTGACCGAGGCGGGGATCGACGTCCGCGGCGCCGTCCATCGCGGCCGCGAGCAGCGGCGGGTCATCACGTTCCTGACGAGCGGCGATGGCGAGCGGACGATCACCGTCCTGGGCCCGCGCCTGGTGCCGCACGGCGACGACGCGCTGGACTGGGACGCCCTGCGACGCGTCGACGGCGTGTTCCTGACCGCCGGCGACGCGGGCGCGGCGCGGGCGGCGCGCGGCGCCCGCGTGCTCGCCGCCACGCCGCGGGCGCGGGAGGCCATCATCCAGGCGGGCATCGCCGTCGATGTCCTCGTCGGCAGCCGCGACGATCTTGGCGAGGCGATGGACGACGAGCTGCTCGCGGCCGCCCGGCCGCGCTACGTCGTGCAGACCGAGGGTGCCGAGGGCGGCGCCTGGCGCGCCGCCGACGGGACGGCGGGCCGCTGGGACGCCGTCGCGCCGGCGTGCGCGCCCGTGGACGCCTACGGCTGCGGGGACGCGTTCGCCGCCGCGCTGACCGCAGGCCTCGCCGCCGGCCGCTCGATCGACGCGGCCTGCGCCCTCGGCGCTCGGGTCGGCGCACGGCTGCTGTGCGAGCGCGCGCCCGCGGTCGGGGATCTCTCGCCCCTCTGGTGAGGCGCGCCATCATGGGGACATGCCGTCGTCCTACGTCGAGCTCGCCCCGCCGCCGGGCCTGGAGCCGTTCGTCGCCTGCGTGTGGATGTCGCATGACGGCGCGGTGCGGGTGCTGCCCGACGCGTGCGTGGACATCGTCTCCGGGGCGGCGGGGGTGATGGTGGCGGGACCGTCCACGACCGCCACGATCGCGCCCGCGACGCCCGGCCGGCCGCGCGTCGGCGTGCGCTTCCGCATCGGCGCCGCCGGCGCCGCGCTGGGCCTCCCGGCGGCCGAGCTGCTGGACGACACCGTCGCCCTGAGCGAGCTGTGGGGACCCGGGAGCCGCTCGCTGGAGGATCGGGTCGCGGCGGCGCGCACGCCGGCCGAGGCGGTGGGCGCGCTCGTGGCCGGCGTGGCCTCGCGGCTGCCGCCGTCCGACGCCGCCGATCGTGAGATCCGCCGCGCCGCGCTCGTGCTGACCCGGGGCGACGCCACCGCCGCGCAGGCGGGCCGGGTCGCGCACCTGAGCGAGCGCCAGCTGCGGCGCCGCTTCGAACGGGCCGTGGGCTACGGCCCGGCGACGCTCGCGCGCGTCGCGCGCTTCCAGCGGTTCCTCGCGCTGGCTCGAGCCCCGGCGGGCGCCGGGGACCAGTCGCTCGCCCGGCTGGCCGCCGAGGCCGGCTACGCCGACCAGGCGCACCTCACCCGCGAATGTCGCCGGCTCGCCGGCCTGCCCGCCGCCGCGCTGCTGGCCAGCGGGGCAGCCCCGGCCGGCGAGCGCGCCGCGACCGATCCGTTCAAGCCCGCGCGCGCCCGATCCGGCACCCTGGGGCGATGAACGACCCCGTCGCCGCCGCCGCGCAGTTCCTCGCAGGGCACGGCCGCCTCCTCGAGCGGCGCCGGGTCGAGCACTTCCTGGACCCGGGGCCGGAGGCGGTCGAGGCGGTCGTCACCGCGCTGGCGGCCTATCGCAACGCCGACCACGGCATCGGGTTCCTGGAGCCCGACCTCCGCACGCCGGCCAGCCAGCCCTCGGCGGTCCTGTACGCGCTCGAGGTCCTCGCCGAGGTCAAGGCCACCAACAGCCCGCTGGCGACCGGCGCCCTGGACTGGCTGACCACCGTCACCAACGACGACGGCGGCATCCCGTTCGTGCTGCCGACCGCCGCCGGCTGGCCGCACGCGCCGTGGTGGACTCCGGCGCCCGATCCGCCGTCGTCGCTGCTCATGACCGCCGGCGTCGCGGGCACCGCCTACGGCCTCGACAGCGACCACCGGTGGCTCGGCCCCGCCACGTCCTACGTCTGGGCCCACCTCAAGGACCTCAAGCTGAGCGACCCCTACACCTTGCGCTACGTGGTCCGCTTCCTCGACGCCATCCCGGACCGCGCCCGCGCCGACGCCGAGCTCGACGTCCTGCGCGATCGCATGCCCGAGGACGGCGTGCTGCGTGTCGAGGCGGGCGTCGAGGGCGAGATGCTCAGCCCGCTGGAGATCGCGCCCCGCCCGGACCACGCCGGCGCCCGGCTGGTTCCCGAGGAGCTCATCGAGCGCCACCTGGACGCCCTCGCCGACGAGCAGCAGGACGACGGCGGATGGACCTTCACGTGGCAGGCCTGGAACCCGGCCGCCGCGCTCGAGTGGCGCGGCATGCAGACGCTCACCGCGCTGAACACGCTGCGCGCCTACGGCCGCCTCCCGGACGCGCGCCGGGAGGCGACCGCCGAGGCCGGAAGCTAGGCCTTGTCGGCCGCGGCGTCGAGCGTCGCGAGCTCCGCGTCGCTCAGCTCGAGGTCCGCCGCCGCGACGTTCTCCTCCAGGTGCTGCACCGAGCCGGTGCCCGGGATCGGCAGCATCACGGGGGACTTGGCCAGCAGCCACGCCAGGGCCACCTGGCCGGCGGTCGCGTCGTGCGCGTGGGCGATCTCGTCGACCGCGCCGCCGGGCTTGGCCAGCTCGCCGGCCGCCAGCGGGAACCAGGGGATGAAGCCGATGCCCTGCTCCTCGCAGTACTGCAGGACGTCCTCGGACTGGCGATTGGTCAGGTTGTAGAGGTTCTGGACGGTCGTGACCGTGAAGACCTTCTGGGCGGCCTTGATGTCGTCGACCGAGACCTCGGAGAGGCCGAGGTGGCGCACGATCCCGTCGTCCTGCAGGGCCTTGAGCTCGGCGAACTGCTCGTCGCGGTCGACCTTGGCGTCGATGCGGTGCAGCTGGAACAGGTCGATGGTGTCGACCCCGAGACGGCGCCGGCTCAACAGTGCCTGCTGGCGCAGGTACTCGGGCCGCCCGACCGGCTGCCAGATGTCGGGGCCGTGGCGGGTGAGGCCGGCCTTGGTCGCCACGTGCCTCCCGTCGTAGGGGTGCAGGGCATCGTGGATGAGCTGCTCGGAGATCTCGGGGCCGTAGGAGTCGGCGGTGTCGATGAAGTCGACCCCGAGCTCCGGAAGGCGCTTGAGCACCGCGATCGCCTGGTCATGGTCCTTCGGCGGACCCCAGATCCCGTCCCCCGTGATGCGCATCGCGCCGTAGCCCAAGCGCGTCACCTCGAGGTCGCCGCCGATCTTGAAGGTGCCGGATCCTGCTGCAGTGGTCGTTGCCATGACAACGACGCTAGCGGTCCTCGGCGGCGACCACCCGGCGCAGGGCCGACCAGGC
Source organism: Baekduia sp. (assembly GCA_033855515.1). Classification (GTDB taxonomy): domain Bacteria; phylum Actinomycetota; class Thermoleophilia; order Solirubrobacterales; family Solirubrobacteraceae; genus Baekduia. The sequence continues at coordinate 1,385 of JAWVGD010000623.1, read as the reverse complement.
GTCCTCCCCGTCCGCCTGCTCGACGACGCGCCGGACGATCCGGCCCACGAACGCCTCGGCGGACCCGTCGCCGCGCACGTCGACGCCGGCCCGTAGGCCGTTGCGCCCGCGGAGCTCGCCGCGCACGGCAACCTGCGCGACGGGCGCGTACTCGCGCCCGAGCGCCCGCTCGACGCGCGGGCGCTGCACCGTCGCCGCGGCGCGGAGCTCGGTCTCCAGCGCGTCCAGCGCGCCCGCGAGCGTCGCATGCCGCGCCTTCTCGGCCTTGCCCCGCCGCCGGATGATCACCACGTAGCGCGCCGCCATCGCGGCAGCGAGCCTACGCGGCGGCGCGGAGCGTCGCGACCAGCTCGTCGACGCCGGCCCGGCGCGTGAGCTGCATCTGCGACGAGATCTTGGCGAAGAGGCGGTGCGCGGCGCGGTTGGTCGGGAGCATCGAGGCGGTGAAACGCTCGATGCCGCGGTCGCGCGCAGCCTGCGCGAGCGCAGCGCCGAGCATCGTGCCCACGCCCCGGCCCTGCAGGTCGTCGGCGATCACGATCGCGATCTCGGCTTCGGCGTCGTTCTCGGTGTCGCGCACCCAGCGGCCCACGCCGACGAGGACGTCGGGGCACCGCGCCAGGACGGCGACCAGGGCGTAGTGGTCGACGAGGTCGACCTCGGTGAGGTAGCGCAGCTCGGAGGTCGTGAGCCGCGGCTTCGGGGCGAGGAAGCGCTGGTACACCGAGCGCTCCGACAGCCGCCCCAGGCCGGCCACGAGCGCGTCCTTGTCCTCCGGCGCGACGGGCCGCAGGAGGAGCTCGGGCACTCCGGCGCAGGGAGGTAGCGTCATACAACTGACAATCTACGCGGCCTGTGGCGGAGCACTGTGCGGCCCGTCACGGAACCCCGCGACGGGCCGCGGCAGAGAGCTACTTGCGCTGATCGATGCCGACGTACTCGCGCGTGCGGTCGCCGGTGTAGATCTGGCGCGGACGCGCGATCTTCTGCTCCTTGTCGGTCGTCATCTCCAGCCACTGGGCGATCCAGCCCGAGGTGCGGGGGATGGCGAACATGACCGGGAACATGTCCATCGGGAGCCCGAGGGCCTCGTAGATCAGGCCCGAGTAGAAGTCGACGTTCGGGTAGAGCTTGCGCTGGATGAAGTACTCGTCCTCGAGGGCGATCTTCTCGACCTCGAGCGCGATGTCCAGCAGCGGGTTGACGCCGGTCACCTCGAAGACGTCGTTGCACGCCTTCTTGATGATCGTGGCCCGCGGGTCGAAGTTCTTGTAGACCCGGTGGCCGAAGCCCATCAGCCGCTCGTTGCCGTCCTTCACGCCCTGCATGAAGTCCGGGATGTTCTCCTTGGTGCCGATGCGCTTGAGCATCCGCAGGACCGCCTC
>JAWVGD010000622.1:0-2629 GCA_033855515.1 Baekduia sp. | reverse complement strand
AGGTCGCGGATCACGCGCTCGCCTCGGTGCTCGCGCTCTGGCGCGGGATCCCCCGCCTCGATCTCGAGCGCCGCGCCGGCGTCTGGGACCCGGTCGCCGAGGCGGGACTCAGGCGCATCGCCGGCTCGACGCTCGGCATCGTCGGCCTCGGGCGGATCGGCCGCCAGCTGGCGCAGCGGGCGGGAGCGCTCGGGATGCACGTGCTCGGCCACGACCCGGTGCTCGAGGACGCCGCGATCCGGGCGACGGGCGCGACACCGGCAAGCCTCGACGACCTGCTGCGCACGTCGCACGCCGTCAGCCTGCACCTGGCCCTCGCACCCGCGACCGAGGGCCTGATCGGCGCGCGCGAGCTTGCGCTGCTGCCGCCGTGGGCGGTGCTCGTCAACGTCTCGCGCGCCGCTCTCGTCGACCTCTCGGCGCTCGCCGACGGCCTGCGAGCCGGCAGGCCGTTTGCGGCGGCGTTCGACGTCTGGGACAGCGAGCCGCCGCAGCCCGGCGATCCGCGCCTGGACGCGCCCAACCTGATCCTGACCCCGCACATCGCCTACGCCTCGGAGCAGGCGGAGCGAGCGCTGCTGCAGGGTGCTGCGGACGCGGTGCGTGCCGGGCTCGAGGGCCGCACCCTCGACGGTCGTCTAGACCGCGGCGGGTGACCGGCGGCGCCTGGGCACGCCGGCCATCGCGAGCTGACCACAGGCTGCGTCGATCTCGCGACCGCGCGACTGGCGGTACGACGACCCGACGTTGCCCCGCTCGAGCTCCTTCGAGAACTGCTCGACGACGTAGGAGGCCGAGCCCTTGAAGCCGGCTGCGGTCGGGTTGTAGGCGATCAGGTTCACGTGGAAGGCGCCGCGGCCGTGCGGCCGCAGGAGGCTCGCGAGCGCACGGGCGTGGGTCCTCGAGTCGTTCACGCCCTCGAGCAGCAGGTACTCGACGAACACCCGGCGGCGCGTCGCCGCGCGGTAGCGGCTGCAGGCCTCCATCAGCTCGGCGATCGGGAAGCGCCTCGTCACGGGCATCAGCTGCCCGCGCAGCTCATCGTCCGGGGCGTGCAGTGAGAGCGCGAGCTTCACCTGCATCGGCTCGGACGCCAGCCGGTCGATGCCGGGGATCCAGCCGGCCGTGGAGATCGCGATCTGGCGCGCACCCAGGCCGAACCCCGACGGATCGTTCATGTTGCGGATGGCCTCGAGCACGCGATCGTAGTTCTGGAAGGGCTCGCCCATGCCCATCATCACGACGTTGCTGACACGGGCGCCGTCCCGCTCGCGCAGCGTCCGTGCGAGCACGATCAGCTGCTCGAGGATCTCGCCGGGCGTGAGGTTGCGGCCGAGCCCCATGGCGCCCGTGGCGCAGAACGTGCACGCGAGCGCGCAGCCCGACTGCGACGACAGGCAGACCGTGCGCCGCTCGCGGTGCTTCATCGCCACGGCCTCGACCGGGTAGCCGTCCGCGGTGCGCAGGCGCAGCTTGATCGTGCCGTCGGAGGCGATCTGCTCCTCCTCGACCGTGAGCTCCCGGAGAGGGGCGCGGGCGTCCAGCGCCGCACGCAGCGCACGGGGCAGCGTGGAGACCTCGTCCCAGCTCTCGGCGTACTCGGTCAGCGTCGCACGACGCGCCTGCGCGACGCGGTATGCGGGCTCAGCGCGTTCGGCGAGCAGTTCGGCTGCAGCGTTCAGGTCCACGCCGGAAGCCTACGCGCTCGTGACGCCCGGTCCTATCCTCCGGAGGAGAACGGATCGCCCGGTTGCGTGGGTGCGAGCAACTGCGCGGCGGTCGGCGCGGGCTGACCGCCCACGATCGCGCCGGTGCCGCCGGCGAGATCGGACGGGCCGTTGGCGGCCGCGACGACGGTCTGCGGTGCGAGGCCCGAGGCGGTCGAGATGTCGAACGAGGCCAGCGGGACCAGCGCGACCGGGTGCTGGCGCGCGGGCGTCACGCCACCGAGCGGCGCCGAGTTGTCGAGCCACGCGCTGACGTAGGGGTAGGGCGCGACGGCCCACTTGCCGGCCGGATGGATCTCGAAGTGCAGGTGGTAGGCGGTGCCCTGCGCGTCGCCCGAGTCGCCGAGGAAGCCGATCACATCGCCCGCGTGCACCGCGGCGCCGGTCTTCGCGACCGGGGCGTAGGCCGAGAGATGGCCGTAGTAGAAGAGGTTCCCGTCGGTGTCCTCGAGCCACTCCTGGCGGCCGCCGATGTTGCTCCAGCCGACCTGCACGAGCGTGCCGTCATGGGTGGCGAGCACCGGCGTACCGAGCGGAGCGAAGAGGTCCACTCCCTGGTTGAAGCGCGGGTCCGCCCGCGGTGCGCCGAAGTCGTTCTGGAACTTCGCGCCGCCCGCGAGCGGGAAGAGGTAGCTCGGGCCGAGCAGCGCAGCCTTGCGCGCCGGGTCGATCGGCGCGTCGAGCGTGTAGCCGCCGGGAGGCGCGGCGTCGCTGCCCGGGGGCCCGCCGTCGGCAATGCCGGGCTCACCCGCGATGTCGCTCGGCAGCGGCGCGGTGGGAAGCAGCGAGACCGGGCCCTGTCCGCCGCTCCTCGCGGTGGCGGTGCCTGTGGCCGGGGCAGTCGGCGCGGCCTTGCCGCCGCGATCGGGGGCTGCAGCCACGCGGCTGATGCCTGCGTCGGC
>JAWVGD010000621.1:0-3267 GCA_033855515.1 Baekduia sp. | reverse complement strand
GGCCGGGACGTTCGTGCGGCCGACGACCACCGCCCCCGCGGCGCGCAGCCGCGCGACGGCCGCGTCGTCGACGGTGTCGGGCGCGCGGTCGGCGAACCACGGCGAGCCGTAGGTCGTGCGCATCCCGGCGCACGAGGCGAGGTCCTTGACCAGCAGCGGCAGGCCCGCCAGCGGGCCGGCGCCCCGGGCGGCGCCGAGCGCCGCCGCCTCGGCCAGCGCCTCCTCGGCGCGCAGCGCGACGACGGCGTTCAGCGGCCCGTCGAGCGCCTCGATCCGCTCCAGCGCGGCCTCGACCAGCTCGCGCGGGGACACGTCGCCGCGACGCACGCGCGCGGCCAGGGCGGCGCGCGCGCCGCGGGCGGCCAGATCGGCCGGGACGGCATCCATCGCGCGGGAGCCTAGGCGCGCCGGGCGACGATCAGCAGGTACTCGAAGTCCCAGCGCGCCGCGCCGCCGGGCGCAGCGACGTTCGTGCGCTCCGCGAAGCCGAGCAAGGCCGCGTCGAGCTCGGCCCGCCGCGCGTCGTCGTCGCCGACGTTGGCGTAGGCCGCGATGACGGGGCCGAAGTTGTCGCGGTAGTAGGTCGCCAGCGCCTGCGGATCGGCGAAGTGGTCGACCGGCTGGACGTGCGTCTCGGCGCGCAGGTCGCTCACGCCGTCGCCGAACAGCTCGCGGACGTGGTCCTCCACGCCCCAGAGGATCGGGGGCAGCGCACCCGGAGGCGGCGCCGGCATGTACGGCAGGAGCATCATGAAGAACTGCCCGACCCAGCCCGACGGCGTCCAGGTGGTCATCGCGAGCGTCCCGCCCGGCTCGAGCACGCGCAGGAGCTCGTCGGCGACGACCTGGTGGCGCGGGGCGAACATCGCCCCGAACGACGAGAGGACGGTGTCGAAGGCGCCGTCGTCGAACGGGAGCGCCTCGGCGTCGGCCTCGACCCAGGAGAGGCTCGCGCCGATCTCGGCCGCCGCGATGCGCCCGGCGTCCAGGAGCTCGGGCGTCAGGTCCGACGCGACGACGTCGGCGCCGGCCAGGGCGGCGGGGATCGACGTGGCGCCCGAGCCGGCCGCCACGTCGAGCACGTGGCGGCCGGGCCCGACGCCGGCGGCCGCCACCAGGCGCGGCCCGACGTCGGAGATCGTCTCGCGCGCGATGCGCGGGAAGTCACCCGAGGCCCACATGGCCCGGGTGCGAGCCTTGAACTCGCGGTCGTCAGCGGCGGCGTCGTCGATCACGCGGCGACTCTAGCCTGCCGACACGCGCGCGGCGAACGCCTCCAGCAGGAGCGTCCAGCCGCCGGCCGAGTCCACGGCCCGGCGCAGGTCGGCGAAGCCGAGCCCGTGACGCTCGAAGTGCCGGTGCTCGAGGTCGACGCGCGTGCGCGCCGGCGACTCCGGGGTGAAGGTCACCTCGACCTCGCTGGCCCGCTCGTGGTCCGGCTCCGGCGTGAACTGCGGCGTGATCTGCCAGGTGACGACGACCCGGTGCGGCGGCTCCCAGACGAGCACGCGGCCCCAGTCGCACTCGCGCCCGTCGGTGAGCCGCTCGTACCAGCGGCCGTCGACGCGCGGCTCCATCACCACGGTCTCGATCTCGCCGTCGAGGAGGTGGTGGTCGAGCGGCCACCAGCTCGCGGGCTGCTCGGTGAAGACGCGGAACGCGTGGGCGGCGGTCGTCTCCACGACGACGGACCGGTGGACGGGGGCGAGGGTGGATTCCTGCGTGCTCATGACGGCGGCTCCGTTGCGATGGTGGGGTTGGGGGTGGCGGGCGGTGCGGTCGCCTCGGCGGCCGCCTTGAACGCGGCCAGGCTCTCGGTCCAGAACCCGTCGAGGTAGCGGCGCAGCGCGCCGAGCCCGCCGGGGTCGACCTCGTACAGGCGCCGGGTGCCGTCCTTGGTGACGACGACGAGCCCGGCGTCGCGGAGGACGCGCAGATGCTGGGAGACGGCGGGCCGGCTGACCGGCAGGCCGTCGGCGATGTCGCCGACCGCGCGCGGGCCCTGCGCCAGCCGCTCGAAGACGGCGCGGCGCGTGCCGTCGCCCAAGGCATCGAGGACTGCTGCTGCGTTCGTGCTCACTTACGTAAGGGTAGGCTTACGCATACGGTGTGTCAAGCCCCGCGGGCCGGCGCGCCCCGGCACACGACGTTTCCGTCCGCGCGCCGCTGCTAGGTTGAGGGCACGACCAACCACCTTTAACCCGGTCCCGTGAGGCCAGGAAGGCGGCAGAACCAGATGGACCACGAGAAGGTCGTCCTCGACGAGGACGACATGCGGCGCACCCTGGTGCGCATCGCCCACGAGATCGTCGAGCGCAACGACGGGGCGGAGGGGGCCGACTCGCTGGCCATCGTCGGCATCCACCGGCGTGGCGCGATCCTCGCCCGCCGGATCCACGCGCTGCTCGTCGACCTGCTGGAGCGCGACGTCCCGTTCGGGGACCTCGACATCGCCTTCTATCGCGACGACGTCGGGCGCCGCGGTGGGTGGGACCGGAATCCCACCGTCCACGCGTCGCACGTCGAGTTCGGGCTCGACGGCCGCACGGTCGTCCTCGTCGACGACGTGCTCTTCACCGGTCGCACGGTGCGCAGCGCCATCGAGGCGCTGTTCTCCTACGGGCGGCCCGCCAAGGTCCAGCTCGCCGTGCTCGCCGACCGCGGCCACCGCGAGCTGCCGATCCGCCCCGACTACGTGGGCAAGAACCTGCCGACCTCGCGCGCCGAGCGCGTCAACGTCCACGTCGAGGAGCTCGACGGGGTCGACGAGGTCCGCATCGCCGAGCACTCGGAGGTCCCAGCAGCATGAAGCACCTGATTTCCGTCGAGGACCTCGAGCGGTCCGACATCGAGCGCATCTGCGACCGGGCGGCGTCGTTCGCCGAGGTCGCCGACCGCGAGATCAAGAAGGTCCCGGCGCTGCGCGGCCGGACGGTCTTGAACCTCTTCTACGAGGCGTCGACGCGCACCCGCTCGTCCTTCGAGCTGGCGGCCAAGCGCCTCAGCGCCGACGTCGTGAACTTCAGCGCGTCGGGCTCCTCGGTCGAGAAGGGCGAGTCGCTGAAGGACACCGTCCTGACGCTCGGCGCCCACAAGCCCGACGCCATCGTGATCCGGACGCCGTGGGCCGGCGCCGCCGAGCTCGTGTCCGGCTGGACGCCCGCGGCGATCGTCAACGCCGGCGACGGCAAGCACGAGCACCCCACGCAGGCGCTGCTGGACGTCCACACCCTGCGCGAGCGCCTGGGCGCGCTGGACGGCCTGAAG
>JAWVGD010000620.1:0-3901 GCA_033855515.1 Baekduia sp. | reverse complement strand
TCGGACAGGCCGAGGTCGACATCATCGACCATGCCGACACGATCGTCCTGGTGCTCATGCCGGGCTCGGGCGACTCGATCCAGGCGCTGAAGGCCGGGATCATGGAGATCCCCGACATCATCGTGGTCAACAAGGCCGATCACCCGCTGACCGACACGATGGTCCGCGAGATCCGCGGCGTGCTCTCGCTGGCGCCCCAGCGCGGCTGGCGCGTGCCGATCATCAAGACCGAAGCCCACAAGGGCGCCGGGGTCGCCGAGCTCGTCGCCAAGCTGGACGAGCACCGCGCGTTCATCGAGGCCGAGGGCACGCTGTCGGAGCGCCGCAAGCGCAACCTGCGCAGCGAGGTGGTCGGGATCTGCACGTCCCGGCTGCGTCGCCGGCTGGAGGCCCAGTTGGACGAGGACGAGACGTTCGCGGAGCTGCTGGAGGAGGTCGTCGCGCGCAGGCTCGACCCGGCCACGGCGGCCAGCCGGATCCTCGAGCGCCTCGACGCCGCCGCGGCGTCGCGCGCCCCCGACGCCTGAGCGCGGCGTCAGCCGTCGACGCTGCGGGTCTCGATGTCGATCCCGCCGGTGAGCCGTCCTGTGCACAGGCGGGCGACCCGCTCGTGCACCGAGGTCCACATGTGCAGCTGGACCTCCTTGGCCATGCGGAGCCGGTGGTGCAGGAGGTTGGACACGCGGTCGCCCGGCGCGGCCCAGGACTCGATGCGGAACTCGACCGCGCCCGGGCCGATGTCGGCGGCGCCCCACTCGATCTGGCCGGCCTCGAGGTGGCCATCGAGCGTCGCGAAGCGAAACGAGCCCGGGTCGACGTGCACGACGCGGACCGGCCCGTCCCACGGGCCGGGCATGCGGATCAGGAACTCGTCCCCGACGGCCATGCGCCCGTCGGCGCCCTCGGCCTTCTCGAAGCGCGCCAGAGCGCCGGGCGCCACGACGTTCGGGTCGGCCTGCAGGCGCTCCATGAGCGCGGCGGCGTCGAGCCGGCTGTCGCGCACGCGGCTGCGGTAGGTCCGGTGCAGCAGCGCGCCCGAGCCGTCGGAGGGCTCCTGCACGCCGGTCGTGTCGGTGCCGGGCGGCCACGGCGGCGGACCGTCGTCGGCACGGGTGCCGTCGGCCTCGCGGCGGTGCAGGACGGTGATCCGCCAGGTGTAGGCCCAGCCGGTCGCCAGGACGCCGACCGGCCAGCGCGTGGCGGTCAGCAGACGACGCGGCAGCGAGCGGCGGCGGGCCACAGGATGGCGGTACCCGGCAGGCCGTGCCCAAGCACCTCGGGATGGGGAGGGCGGGAGCGCGGGTACAGCGGCGGGCATGATCCCTCGGCTCTTGCACGCGACCGGCCTGCGCAGCACGCCGCTGCACGGGCTCTCGTTCGGCTCGATCGGACTCTGCCTGTCGCTGTGGATCCGCGCCAAGACGGTTGATCAGGACGAGCGCGGCAACGCCGAGCGCCGAGCGATCTTCGTGGGCCTGTGGCCGCCGATGTTCTGGTTGCTCGGCGACGCTGTCGCGCGCTGCGAGAGCCGGGGCCGGCTCCGGCGCCGCGCTTAGCCCAGGCCGGTCAGGGCGGCGGCGACGACCGCGTCCTCCCACGCCATCCCGGTGCTCTTGAAGAGGCGCGGGCGCTCCCGGTCGATCGTGGCGGTCCCGCGAACCACCTCGGCCAGGGGCACGAGCGCCTCGGCGCTCAGCGCCCCCGCGGCGATCGCCCCGAGCACGTCGCCGGCCTCGCGCAGCGCCGAGGACCGCGACTCGACGACCACCGTCGCGCGCGCCGCGAGCGCGTCGTCGGTCTCGCGCGCAGAGGGCTCGTGCGAGCCGATCGCGACGACCGTGGCGTGATCGGCGACCCGCGCGCCGTCGAACAGCGGCGTCCGCGCCGTCGTGCAGCAGCAGATGACGTCGGCGCCCGCGACCCCGACGGCACCGCCGCGGCCGACCATGTCCACCTGGTCGATCGACGGCCGGACCGCCCGCAGCGCCGCGACGTGGGCGTGGGCCTGCGGACCCTGCCCGAAGACGACCAACCGCCGCGGCTCGGCGACCGCCAGATGCTTGACGGCCAGCGCGCTCGTGGCCGCGGTGCGGAGGTTCGTCAGCGCGATGCCGTCGACGACGGCCACGGGCGCGAGCGTCTCCCCGTCGAAGACGACGCAGACCCCCTGGATCCGCGGCCGGCCGCCGACCGTCACGAGCTTGACCGCCGGGTGCCCGCCGGCGGCCGACGGCATGACGAGCAGCTCGCCGCCACCGTCCAGCGCGACGCTGTCGCGCGGCGGGTCGTCCTCGGGGTCCAGCCCGGCGCGCAGGGCGGCCTCGAGTGCGGCGACCGCCCCCACCATGTCCAGTCGCGCCGCGACGTCGGCCGCCGTGACGTACGGCAGGACCGGGCCCTCGGTCATCGCAGCACGAACCCGGTGCCGACCGCGTCGCGGGGATCGAGGACGAAGTGGTGCTTGCCCGTCATGTAGGCCATCCCCTCCACCTCGGTCAGGATCCCTGAGCCGTCGGGTGCGTCGCCCAGGACGCGGGCCGTGAACGTCGTCCCGACGATCCCGTCGTGGCGGAGCACGTCGCCGGGACCGAGCACGCCGTCGGCGGCCAGCAGCGCGCAGCGGGCGCTCGTGCCCGAGCCGCACGGCGAGCGGTCGACCTCGCCGTCGGCGAAGATCGTGACGTTGCGCTGGTGACGCGGGCCGAGCTCCTCCCACAGGATCGTGCCGTAGATCCCCGAGAGGCGCTCGTCGATCGGGTGGCGCGCGGCGTCGGTCGGTGCCAGGGCCGCCTTCACGGCGCGCCCCGCGCGGATGAGCTCCGGCAGGTGCTCGGGCGTCACGGTCAGCCCGAAGCGCGAAGCGGGGACCGAGGCGTAGATCGCGCCGCCGTAGGCGACGTCGACCGCGACGCCCGCGGCGTCGACGTCGCGGGCGATCACGAACGACGGCACGTTGCGGAACGCGACCCCGTCCACGAGGCCGCCGCGGACGCGCACCCGCGCGACCACGCGGCCCGACGGCACGTCGATCGTCACGTCCACCTCGCCGTCGACGGGTGCCTCGACGCGCCCCGCGCCGACCGCCCACGCGCCGAGCGCGATGGTCCCGTGCCCGCACGCGGTCGAGTAGCCGTCCTTGTGCCAGAACAGGACGCCGAGGTCGGCTCCAGCGTCGTCGGGGGCGACGAGGAAGCACCCGTACATGTCGGCGTGCCCGCGCGGCTCGTGGCACAGCAGCCGCCGGACCGCGTCGACGGCCTCCGACGCCGCTGCGTCCTCGCGCTTGTCGCGGACGGTTGCGCCGCCGATCGCCGGCGTCCCGGACGTCACGATGCGAAACGGCTCCCCGGCGGTGTGGAAGTCGGTGGTGCCGATGTCCATGGCGGGCAGTCTGCCGCCGCCGTCAACCCGTGACGAGCGCGACGGCGCTCGCGGCCAGCGTCAAGGCGCCGAGCACCGCGCCCGTCCGGGGCGCGAAGCGCAGCCCCCACGCCGCCAGGGCCGCCAGCGCCGGCAGGGCCGGCACCAGCTGCCGCGCCGGGTACCAGGTGCCGTCCAGCGACGGGGCGAGGAAGGCGATGCTCACCACGACGGCGGCGACGATCGACGCCAGGAACGCGGCGGCGACCTCGACGTCGACCTGGTCGAAGACCGCGGCGGCGAGCCGGTCACGCCGCGAGCGCCACAGCCGCCACAGCGCCACGAAGGCCAGCGCGGTGAACGGGGCCCACAGCAGCAGGCCGTCGTGCGGGTCACCCCACTGCGTCAGCAGCCGCGGCGCGCGCTGCAGGTACTCGGCGGCGCCGGATGCGCCGGTCGGCCCGCCGCGCGCGACCGCATGCGGCGTCAGCCCGCCGAACAGACGGTCGTTGACCGTGATGTAGACGACCGCCGAGGTGAG
>JAWVGD010000619.1:0-2594 GCA_033855515.1 Baekduia sp. | reverse complement strand
GCGTGAACGGCGTGTCCGAGGCGTAGTGGACGATCCCGAAGTCGATCGGCAGCTTGGAGAAGTTGACCTGCTCGCCGGCCGGGTAGCGGTCGGGCTCGGCGATCTCGTAGACGGCGTCGCAGTACGGGCCCGCCTCCATCTCGACCACCGTGTAGGCCTCGCGGTAATAGCGGTCCAGGTAGCTGCGGTTCTGCAGGAAGGTCGAGCGGACGGTGACCGCGCGCTGGTTGTCGAGGCCGGACCCGAAGCGCAAGTAGGGCGCGATGTCGTCGAACGCGAACGCGTTGTCGAGCCAGTACGTCGTGCCCGAGTGCTCGTCGTAGATCGTGTTGGAGATCATCACGTCACCGACGTCGGCGTTCAGCGTCGCAGCCTTGCCGAGCACGTAGACCCCGCGCAGCGTGTCGCGGTCCTCGGTGATCTCGCGCAGGATGTTGTAGGCGGCGAGGCCGAGCGGGTAGTCGATGTTGACGATCGCAGCACCGCTCTTGCGCAGGGCCTCGAAGTCGACGTCCCCCAGGCGCGGATCCAGGTGGGCGGGATCGAGCTTGGCCAGCGGCATGACCTGGGCCGCCACGCGCAGCCCCGACTCGGAGTTGAGGTGCACGATGCCGCTGGCGCTCTCGGCCTGGCGGCGGCGCGGCTGGGCCTCGAGGTCCAGCGTCGCCTGCTCGCGCGCCAGGAAGTAGAGGAAGTTGTCCCACGAGCCGGCGGTGCGCTCCTGGCGGAAGGCGCTGAGCTCCGCGCGCAGGTCGTTGGGACCCGCGCGCTCGACCCAGTCGACGAGACTGCTCTCGCGCGCGCGGGCGTCGCCCGACAACAGGTTCACGAGCGAGTGCGTGTTGGAGGACACGAAGAACAGCGGCGCGTCGCCGAAGCCCGTACGGTCCAGCTCGCCGGCGACCGGCGACCACCAGCGGCGGGTCATGCGCGCGTAGGAGACCTGCGAGCCGCCGAGCATCCGGACGCGCAGCGACAGGTTGAGCTCGGCGACCTCGCCGAGGCGCCGGGCGAACGCCGTGCCCCACGCCTCCTGCAGGCGCTCCCAGTCGTCGACCGAGCCGCCCAGGGCGCGCGCGCACTCCGCGGCGCCGGGCAGCGCCTGCGGCCGCGGCCAGCCGATCGCGCGCAGCTTGCGCCGCAGCTTGTTCCATTCGATCTGGTACGCCACGAGCGTCGGGACGAGGTCGTCGACGTCCGAGGTCGAGGAGAGCAGCACGCCCCACTGGCCGTCGGGACCCTCGTGCCACTGCCGGCGGCGCGCGGGCGCCTCGCTCGTCGGCCACTCCGACAGCGCCAGGCCCGCGGTGGCGAACTGCTCGTCCTCCTGGCCCATGATCACCACGCGGCCCTGGTAGATCCGCGCGGGCAGGCGCTGCGTGGCGTACAGGAACGCGCCGAGGTCGAGCTCGTCGGCGTCGGCCAGCGGATGCAGCGACGACTCGATCGCGCGATGGGTCGACTCGAGGATCCGCAGCTTGGTCTCGCCGCGGGACCGCAGGAGCGTGGAGTACGTGCGCTGGTAGAGCTCGACATCGGCGGGCATTGGCGAGCGGGTATACCGGATGCCGGGCGTTCGGGGTCGCCGGTGAGGTGGCGGATGCCTGTGCGGGGGCGGCCGTGACGAGTCCTTACGCGGCGTGCCCAACCGGCCGCCAGGCCTCAAGTGCCGGCGATTCCTGCCGATGACCCTGGAGATGCGCTCGTTGTCGCCGGTGCTCCTCCTTGTCTCCTGCCTGCTCGGGCTGGCGTGGTGTGCACCGCTCGCGCTGGCCGACGGCAGCGGGGACGTCATCGTGCGCTACGCCGACGGCGTCGGGGCGAGCACACGCGCCGACGTGCGCGCTCGGGTCGACGGCGACGTCACGCAGGTGATCGGCAGCGGCGGCGCGACGCAGGCGCTGGACGTCCAGGGCTCCCCGGCGGCCGCGGTCGCCGAGCTCGAGGCCGACCCGCACGTGCTGTGGGCCGAGCCCAACGACGTGGTGCATGCGCTGTGGACCCCGAACGACCCTGCCTTCGGCAACCAGTGGGCCTACCGCAACACCGGGCAGTTCACCGGCGGCCTGGCCGGCGCTGACATCGAGCTCAACGCGGCTTGGGACGGCGAGCGGGGCTCGAGCTCGGTCGTCGTCGGCGTCGTCGACACCGGCGTCTACGCCGGGCATCAGGACTTCGCGAACCTGCACCTGGCCGGGGGCAAGGACTTCGTCAACAACGACGCCAACCCGGCCGACGACAACGGCCACGGGACGGGGACCACGGGCGTGATCGCCGCGGGCGCCGACGACGGCATCGGCGTCGCCGGCATCGCCAGCCCGTCGACGGTGGTCGAGGCGAAGGTCCTCGACGGTACCGGCACCGGCACGGATGCGTGGGTGGCCAACGGCCTGGACTACGTCGCCGCCCAAGGCGCCCGGATCGTCAACGTCTCGATCGGCGGCGGGTTCTCCCAGGCGATGCTCGACGCGATCAACGCGCACCCGAACACGCTGTACGTCATCGCGGCCGGCAACAGCACCATCGACAACGACGGCACCGCCGCGCTGCGGTTCCCCTGCGCCCTGCCTGCCGCCAACATCGTGTGCGTGGCG
>JAWVGD010000618.1:0-12437 GCA_033855515.1 Baekduia sp. | reverse complement strand
CCCCCGCCACCTCGCCCAGCGCCTCGCCCAGATCGCCGTCCTGGTCGCTGCCGCCGGTCTGCTGCTCGCGACGCTGCCCGGCCTGGGCGACGTGCGCGACCGCTTCGCCGACGCGCGCGCCGGCTGGGTGGCGGTCGCCCTGGCACTCGAGGTCGGCTCGGTCGTGTCGTTCATCGTCGTGTTCCGGGGCGTGTTCTGCCTGCGCATGCCGTGGGGCTTCAGCACGCAGGTCGGGCTGTCCGAGCAGGGCGCCAATGTCCTCCTGCCGGCCGGCGGCGCCGGCGGATTGGCCCTCGGCGCGTGGGCGCTGAACCGCGCGGGGATGTCCACCGGGCACATCGCGCGCCGCAGCGTGGCGTTCTTCCTGCTCACCAGCTCGGTGAACTTCCTGGTCGCGATCGTGGCCGGCGCCGGGCTGCTCACGGGGCTCCTCCCCGGCGAGGCCTCGTTCGCCCTGGCCGCGGTGCCCGCGGGCCTCGCGGTGCTCACCGTGGCGCTCGTCCTCGCCCTGCCGCGCGTGCTCCCCGACGGGCCCGCCGCCGACGGCACGGTCGCCGCAGTCCCGACCGGGCGCGTCCGCCGCGCGTTGACGCGCGTCAGCGCGAGCACCGCCGAGGGCGTCCGCGACGCCGGCTGGCTGCTGCGCTCCGGCCGCCCGTCGGTCATCGGCGGCGCCGTCGGCTATCTGGCCTTCGACCTCGCGGCGCTCGCCGCCGCGTTTCACGCGTTCGGCCACGCCCCGGCGCCGGGCGACCTGCTGATGGCCTACGTCCTGGGCCAGCTCGGCGGCCTCGTGCCGCTGCCCGGCGGCGTCGGCGGCACCGACGGCGGCCTCGTCGCCGCGCTGGCGCTGTACGGCACGCCGCTGGCGTCGGCCACCGCCGCGGTGCTGGCCTACCGCGCCTTCCAGCTCGGCATCCCGGCGCTGTCGGGGACGGTCGCGTTCGGGCGGCTGCGCAAGACGCTGCAGCGCGACACGCGCGCGGCCGCCGGCTGCGAGCCGCTCGCCGCCCCCGTGCGCGCCGAGTCCCGCGCGCAGGCCGTCACGCGCGTGGCCGTGTGACGCCACCGGGTGGCCGGGCACGGCGCCGCGCGCGGGCGTTACGCCGCGAGCTTGAAGCGCGCGGCGAGCGCGTGCAGCGCCCGTGCGCTGACGGCGAGCTCCGAGGCGCTCGCGGCGATCTCCTGCGTCGATCCGGCGGTCTGCTGCGTCGAGGCGGCGACCTGCTGGCCGGCGGCCGAGGACTGCTCGGCGATGGCCGCGACCTCGGCGATGTCCTCGGTCATCTGCGCCGAGCGCCCCGCGATGCCGCCGACCGCGGCGGCGATGTCGGCCACGCGGGCACTGGTGATCTCGACCGCCGCGGCGATGGCCGAGAACGAGGCGCGGGCCGCCTCGACGGTCGCGACGCCGTCCTCGGTCCGGGCCGCGCCGGCGTCGACGACCTGCACGGCCCGCTCGGTCTCGGCGCGGATCTCGCCGACCACCGCGGCGATCGACGCGGCGGCCTGCCGGCTCTCCTCGGCGAGCTTGCGGACCTCGTCGGCCACGACCGCGAAGCCCCGGCCCTGCTCGCCGGCGCGCGCGGCCTCGATGGCGGCGTTCAAGGCCAACAGGTTGGTCTGCTCGGCGATCGCGCCGATCGTGTCGACCATCGAGCCGATCGCCGAGGAGCGGTCCCCGAGGCTGCGGATCGTGCGGGTGACCTCGGCCGAGGTCCCGCGGACGGCGGACATCGCGTCGGTGGCGGCGCCGACGGCGCCGGCGCCGTCCTGGGCCAGCCGGCGGGCGCGGCCCGCCTCCTCGGCGGCCTGCTGGGCGTTGGCGGCCGACTCCTGCGTGGCGTCCGAGACGTCGCCCGAGAGGACGCGCACGGCCTCGACGGAGCGCACCTGGCGCTCGGCGCCGTCGGCGACCTCCGCGATCGCGCGGGCGATCTCGCCGACCGCGCGGCCGGACTCGGCCGACTGCCCCGACACCCGCTCGGAGACCGCTTCGACGCGATCGGCGGCGGCAGAGATGTCGCCGACCATGTCGCGCAGCCCGACGGTCATGCCCGACAGCGCGCGGCGCAGCTCGTCGCCGTCGGAGCGCGGCCGCAGGTCGGCCGACAGGTCGCCGGCGGCGATGCGGTCGGCGTGCGCGGCGATCGCCCGCAGCTCGCTCAGGAGCTCGGCGACCGACAGGGCCAGGCGGCCCGAGCGATCGTGGTCGGAGACCGGGAAGGACGCGATCTGCGGGTGCAGGTCGCCTTCGGCGATCGCCCGGGCGACCGTCGACAGCGGGGCGAGCCCGCGCTTGGTCTCCACCATCGACCATCCCGCCAGGACGATGCCCATGACCAGCGCGGCGACCGACCCGATGAGGAAGAGCGTGCGCAGATGCTGCGCGTCGTGGGCGACGCTGCCGGCGTGCACCGACTTCATGCCGTGGGCGATGACCGCGATGAGGACCGCCTGGGCGAGCAGGTTGGCGATCAAGACGCTGTAGACGCGCAGCTGCGGGGACTTCAGCCGGCTGACGCGACGGGCCTCAGGGGGCAGCGTGGTGGACTCGATGGACACGGGGTTCCCCTTCTCAGGCGGTGATCGTGAAGCGGTTGGCGAGCCCGTGCAGATCGGCCGCGCTGGCGGCGAGCTCCTCGGCGCTGGCGGCGATCTGCGCGGTCGACGCGGTGGTGTCCTGCGTCGAGGCGGCGACCTGCTGGCCGGCGGCCGAGGACTGCTCGGCGACGGCGGCGACCTCGGTGACGTCCTCGGTCATGCGCGCGGAGCTGACGGCGATCGCGCCGACCGCCACGGCGATCTCCGACACCCGCGCGCTGGTGATGTGCACGGCCTCGGCGATCGAGGAGAACGAGGCGCGGGCGGCCTCGACGGTGGCGACGCCCGCCTCCGTGCTGGCGGCGCCGTCCTCGACGACCTGGACGGCACGGTCGGTCTCGGCGCGGATCTCGGCGACGACGGTGGCGATCGAGCGAGCGGCCTGCTGGCTCTCCTCGGCCAGCTTGCGGACCTCGTCGGCGACGACCGCGAAGCCGCGGCCCTGATCACCGGCGCGGGCCGCCTCGATCGCGGCGTTCAGGGCCAGGAGGTTCGTCTGCTCGGCGATCGCGCCGATCGTGTCGACCATCGACCCGATCGCCGAGGACCGCTCCCCGAGGCTGCGGATCGTGCGGGTGACCTCGGCCGACGCATGGCGGACCTGGTCCATCGCGGTGGTGGCGACGCCGACGGCGTCGGCCCCGTCGTGGGCCAGCTGCTCGGCGCGCCCGGCCTCCGCGGCGGCCTGCTCGGCCGTCGCGGCGGACTCCTGCGTCGCTGAGGACACCTCACCGGAAAGGACGCGAACGGCCTCGACGGAGCGGACCTGGCGCTCGGCGCCATCGGCCACCTCGGCGACCGCGCGAGAGATCTCGCCGACCGAGCGGCCGGACTCGACGGCCTCGGCGGCGACGCGGTCCGAGACGCCCGAGACGGCATCGGCGGCCGCCGAGATCTCGCCCACCATGCCGCGCAGCCCGTCGGTCATGCCGCTCAGCGCACGGCGCAGCTCGTCGCGCTCCGAGCGCGGCGGCAGCTCGCCCGACAGGTCGCCGGCGGCGATCCGGTCGGCGTGCGTGGCGAGGCCGCGCAGCTCGTCGAGCATCGTCTGGATGGAGCCGGCGGCCCGGCCCAGGTCGTCGTAGTCGTGGACGACGAGGCCGCGCTCGGCCGCCGGATGCAGGTCGCCGGCGACGATGCTGGTCGTGACCGCATGGAGGCTGACCAGCCGCGCGTCGAGGTCCTTGGCCGACTTGGCGCTCACGGCGCTGCGGACGATCAGCACGCCGATGGCGAGCGCCAGGTACACGGCGAACAGCCATCCCAGGCGCCCGCGGTGGTTGGCCTCGGTCAGGCCGCCCAACTGGTGGGCGATGAAGATGATGTAGCTGATCTGGGCCACGATCAGGCCCACCATCATCAGCGCGAGGCTGCGCGTGGTCGAGGCCCGGGCGCCTGACGGCGCGTGGACGTGGTCCGGTGCGGCGTTCCCCTCGCCGCGACCGTGGTCCTGCTCTGGATGCACCCTGTCTCCTCCGTAAAATGCGGGCTACGTCTGAGTGGTCGGTAGCGGCCGCGCGGTCTTGAGGAACGCCGACGCGCCGGGCCCGCGGTGGTTCAGCCGATGCCGTAGAGCGGCTCGAGGTCCAGCAGCGGGACCAGCGGCGCACGGCTCTGGCCCCGGGCGAGGTCCAGCGTGGCGAAGGCGCGGACGCAGTCGGGGTCGAACTGCGTGCCGGCGTCGGCCTGGAGGCGGCCGATGGCCTCCTCGTGGCTCAGCGCCGGGCGGTAGGACCGGTTCGACGTCATCGCGTCGTAGGAGTCGGCGACCGCCAGGATGCGGGCGTCGTAGGGGATGTCCTCGCCGGCGAGGCGGTCGGGATAGCCGCGGCCGTCGTAGCGCTCGTGATGGTGCCGCGCCCCCGGAACGAAGATCGAGAACCGCGCGACCGCGCCGATGATGTGCGCCGACAGCGCGGGGTGGTTGCGGACCTGCTCCCACTCCTCATCGCTCAGGGCGCCGGGCTTGTGGAGGACGCTGCGCTCGAGGGCGACCTTGCCGACGTCGTGCAGCATGCCGGCGAGGTGGATGCGCTCACAGTCGGCGGCCGGGAGCCCGAGCGCCTCGGCCAGCTGGACTGCGTAGCCGGCGACCTTCTCGGAGTGGCGGGCGGTGTAGGGATCGCGGGCGTCGATCGCGCGGACGAAGGCGAAGATCGTCTCGCGGTTGAGCGTCTCGAGCTCCTTGACCCGGAGCAGGAGCGAGCGGGTCAGCGCGCCGCAGACCCAGCCGACGAGCATCATCGCGAGGGCGCGGACCATCCAGCCCTGGTCGATCGCGTCGAGCCGGCCGAGCAGGACGAGCGCCCCGGGCTCGGCGAGGGCGGCGCAGCAGGCGCCGGCCACGACGGCGAAGCGCGGCCCCCACAGGACCGCGGTCACGATCACCGCCAGGTAGTAGAGATGCGTCACCGGGGTCGGCGGACCGCCGACGGCGACGACCAGCCCGGTGACGATGGCGATCCCGAGAATCACCACGGCGACGGAGACCGGACGCGTGCGCCAGGTCGCAAGCAGCTCGGCCAGTTCGCGACCCGCTTCGTTGGAACGACCACTCACGTTGAGGATCATCGGCCGCAGCGGGGCGCGGCTTGACTCATCGGGACGCCGGTGTCCAGCGCACGCGCAGCTCCGCGGGCTTGCGGAACACCAGCCCGCGCGGCGCGGCCGCCGCGGCCGACGCCGGGTCCAGGCGCAGGTCGGGCAGGCGGCGCAGCAGCTCCCGGATCGCCGTGTGGGCCTCCAGCCGCGCGAGGTGCATCCCGATGCAGACGTGCGGGCCCGCGGCGAAGGCCGCGTGCTGGCGCGCGTTCTCGCGCCGGACGTCGAAGCGATCGGGCTCGGGAAACGTCGCGGGGTCCCGGTTGGCGGCGGTGATCGAGAGGCGGACGAGGTCGCCGCGGCGGATGCTCGCCCCGGCCAGCCGGACGTCGCGCGTGGCGTAGCGGTCGATCACCGCCGCGGCGGGCTCCAGGCGCAGCGACTCCTCGACGGCGTTGGCGACCAGCCCGTCGTCGGCGCGGACGAGCGCGAGCTCGTCGGGATGCGACAGGAGATGCCACAGGGCGTTGGCGATCATGCCTTCGGTCGTCTCGATCCCGCCGAACATCAGCACCGCGGCGTTGGACAGGACGGCGGCGGGCGGCAGGCCGCCCGCGTGGCCGGCCGCGTGGGCGACCAGCGACGCCGACGCGTCACGCCCCAGCGACGGCGCGAGCGCGCCCGCGAGCGCGGCGTAGGCCTCGCGGCCGGCCGCCGGCGGCGCGCCGCCCGCCGTGATCTCGGTCACCGCCGCGACGATCTCGTCATACCAGCCGAGCACCATGCTCGTGTCGGCGTCGTCGAAGCCGAGCGCGAACGTGACGACCGCGACGGCCAGGGGGCCGGCGAGGCAGCGTCGCAGCTCGGCCTTCCCGTCGTCCTGCAGCGCGTCGATGAGCCGCCGTGTCTCGCCGGCGACCAGGTCGGTGAACCGCTCGCGCACGGCGGCGAGCCGGAACGGCGCCGCGAACGGATCGCGATGGCGCCGGTGCTGCTCCCCGTCGAGGGTGAGCATGCTGGGGCCGACCACGACGCCGGTGGAGAACCGCGGGTCGTCCACGGTGAACGTGCCGGCGTCGCGCATGACCTGCAGCGCCAGGTCGCGCGGCGTGACGAGCCATCCGTCGAGCACCGGCAGCCAGGAGACGGGCTCGGCCTCCCGCAGCGCGGCCAGGACCGCGTGCGGATCGCCGTCGAGCTGCTCGAGCGTGACCGCGGCGCCGAGCGCCGATGCGCCGGCCACCTACGCCGCGGCCCGCGCCCGCACCGTCGCCACCGCCAGCACGTGGTCGCACACGCGCTCGGTCGCCTGGCGCAGGCGCCGGAAGTACGTCGCACGGCTGACGTGCAGCGCGTGGGCCGCCTCCTCGTGCGTCGTGTCGTGGTCGGCGTAGGCGTGCAGCGCGATGCTGCGCAGCAGCTCCTCGTCGCGGCCGACGCCGAACGCGTCGGTCATGGCCCGCTCCAGCAGCGCGCGGACCGCGCCGGCCGGGTCGCGGCCGTTCTCGCCGTCGGTCCCAGCCGTGACGAGCCGGACCAGCGGGCTGGTCGCCAGGCTCGTGGGCCGATCCAGATCCCTCAGCGCCTGGCGGACGTCCTCGTCGGTCACCGCGGCCGGGGAAGCGCGCAAGGCGCCCGACAGGGCCGCCGCCGGGCGCGGCAGCCCGAGCTCGCCGTAGATCGTCGCGCGCAGCGCGCCGAGCACTCCGGCGGGACCGTGGTCGATCACGTGGCACTCGTGCACGACCGAGCCGACGCGGAGGTCCAGGCCGGGGACGTACTCGGCGCCCGACCGCTGGGCGAACGCCAGCGACGCGGTGTTGACCGGGTTGATCGGCAGGTAGAAGTAGCGCGGGTTGGCCAGGCCGGAGCGCAGGATCGCCGCGGTGTTGACGACCGCCAGCACGCGCGACCCGAGGTCGCCGGCCTCCGAGGTCGTCAGGTCGAGCGCGTCGCGCCACACGAGCACGTCGCCGTCGGGGATGTGCTCGCGCGCGTGGCGAACCCAGGGGCCGAGGTAGGGGTCGGCCAGCGCGGCGTCCGCGGCGCCCTGGGGCGTGCAGGAGATCGCCAGCCCGCACAGCACGTCGTGGTGGTCGCGCGCGGCGACGACGTGCTCGGGCGCGGCGGCCGCGAGCGCCCGCGTCGCGCTCCACCACGGCTCCCCCGCGCGGCCGCGGAACTGCTGCGCCGGCGCGTCGAGCTCCTCCGGGCGCAGGTCGTCGGCGTGCAGGCCGCCCGCCGCCTCGGTGCCGAAGCCCCACCGCAGCGCGGGGTCCTCGATCAGCTCGGCGAGATCGACGATGAGCCGCGGCTCGCCGTTGACCGCGTGGGCGAGCAGGTGGTCGGCAACGCCGCGGCGCAGCTCGCGCTCCCGTTGCGGGCGCTGCGTGCGCAGCCGCGCCCGCAGCGCGCGGCGCACCAGGTCATGCATCGCGACGCCGTCGCCGACCGACTCGGCGACCGCGAGCCCGCGCAGCCACGCCGCCCCCTCGGTCGGCTCGACGCCCGGTAGGACGTCGGCGAGCATCGACGCCGTGGTCACGCGCGCGATCGCCGCGACCGCCGCCACGTCGTCGTAGCCCGCCTCGCGGTCGGGCACGAGCCGGTCGACGAGCGTCTCCAGCAGTTGCGGATGCGCGTCGAGCCCCGCCGCGTCCCAGCGGCCGTCGCGCGCGGCGATCGCGATCGCGAGCGTCAGGGCCAGCGGCGAGCCGTCGGACCAGTCCACCAGCGCGGCCGTCGTGTCCTCGTCGGCGATGCCGTGCGCCGCCACCAGCGCCCGTCCCTCGACGGCGCTGAGCGGGGCCAGGGGCAGCGCCCGCACGACGTGCTCCCACCCGTCCTGAAACCACTCCGCACCCGGGCGCTCGCGGCCGGCGAGGACCACCAGCGCGCCCTCGGGCAGCGCCGGAAGCAGTCGGGTGCGCAGGGCGCCGTCCAGCGCCGAGATCCGCTCGTAGGTGTCGAAGAGCAGCAGCGGCCGCGGCTCGCCGCGCGCGGCGGCGACGATCGTCTCGAGCTCGCCGGGCACCGGCGCCAGCTCGCGCCCGTCGATCCGCCACGGGCTCCAGCCGCGCTCGGCGCCGAGCCGCTCGACCTGCCGCAACAGCGCGCTCTTGCCGATCCCGCCGGGTCCGTGGACGTGCACGACGCTGGCCGGTGGGTCGTCGACGAACAGCGTCTCGAAGACCGCCAGCTCGCTCGCCCGGCCGACGAACCGCTCGGCGTCCCGTCCGCTGAACCGGTCCCCCAACGTCCGCGCCATGACCGCAGACTAGTGCTCCACCGGTCAGGATGGACGGATGCGCTCGTGAAGCCGGCGCGGCGACCGGCCCTCAGCGATGCTCAGCGGTGGGTCTTGGCGGGGGCCTTCTTGGCCTTGGGCTGCTGGGTCTTGGCCTTCGGCAGCCGGCGCGTGAACCGCCCGGCGCGGCCGAGCACCCCGGTAGGCGACGTCGCGGTGATGGTCACCCGCAGGGTCGTGCCCGCCGGCGGCGCCGGGAGCCGCAGCGCGGGCCGGCGCACGATCCGGGTGATGTCGAGCCCGGTCGAGGTCTTGATGTCGACCTGCGTGGTCTTGGCCAGCGCGTTGCGCGGCCAGCTCAGCAGCAGCGACTTGCCGCTGCGCTTGACGGTGAGCCGGCGGGCCGCCGCGGGGCGCGGCGCGTTGGGCGCCGAGTAGGTGCCGAGCTTCTCCCGCGCCTGCACGTACCCGTCGATGTCGGTGACGATCGCCTGCACGTCGCGCTTGCCGGCCTGCCCCTCGCCCGGCTTGAACGCCAGCGTGCCCGCGCCGTCGGCGGTGACGCGGCCGATGATGCTGCCCGCGGACGCGCCGACCTCGGCGAAGTCCACGCGGGCACCCTTGGCCAGGCCGGTGACGCGATAGCGCAGCGTGCGGGCCTGGCCGGCGCCGGTGACGGTGCCGGTGATCTTGGCCGGCTTGGTGCCGTCGGCCTGCAGCGCCTCGACCAGGCGCGACGAGTCGGCCGCCACCTCGACGCTCCAGCGACCGGCCGACGGCTTGGCGATGACGATCTCGGTGATCCCGGTGGCCTGGTTCTTGAGGGCCGCGACGCCGGGGGTCTGCATCGGCTTCGGGCCCGCGCCGGAGTCGATGGTCTCGCCCTTGGGGCCGTGGAGGATCACGTGCGGGGGCGCGCCGTCGCCCTTGAACGCCATGACGGTGCCGGGCAGCCCGGCGGCGATGTCGATCGCGTCGGGGGCGGCCTGCGCCGCGGCCGCGCGGATCGCGCCGCGGCGGGCGGCCGACGGGCGCGTCCCGGCGAGCCGCACGAGACCGGCCTCGTTGCCGCGACCACGCTGCGGGAGAGCCGAGACGGTCGGAACCGTCGCCGCCTTGGCGGTCATCCCGTGGATCGCCGGGCCGATGACGATGTCCCCGGACAGGGCGTGCTTGATGACCACCTTGTAGTCGTTGACGTCGCAGCCGAAGAGGTACAGCGTCGGGCCGTGGCCCCACTTGGCGCCCCCGCCCGGATGCCAGTCGCCGAAGAGCGTGTCG
This sequence comes from Baekduia sp., assembly GCA_033855515.1. GTDB lineage: Bacteria > Actinomycetota > Thermoleophilia > Solirubrobacterales > Solirubrobacteraceae > Baekduia. Next base: position 2,764 of record JAWVGD010000618.1, on the reverse strand, counting down.
ATGTTCAGGCAGGCGACGATGCCCTTGTTGGAGGCCAGCAGCCGGGCGCCGGCCGTGAAGTCCAGCGGGACCACGGTGATGCCGGCGTAGGCCTCGGCGTTGAACTGCTGCTTGAAGTACTCGAAGTCCAGCCCGAGCTCCCAGCCGATCCACGGATCGACCTCGGGGTAGCCGCCCTTGACGGCCGCGGCGACGTGGACGTAGCCCTCGGTCGTGATCTCCGCGTCGACCGTCGCGTGGATGATCTCCAGCAGCGTGGCCTTGCCGTAGAAGAAGAACACGTTCGGAAGCGGGTTGGGGTAGCGCCCGAACCCGAAGCCGAACTCCGCCTCCACGAGCTTGGCGACGCTGAGGCCGATGTGCCCGCACAGGGCGAACGTCGGCGTCTTGTAGTCCATGAAGATCTTGTGGAACAAGACCTGGTTGGGGCCGTCGTTGGCCAGCACCTGCGCCTTGTAGCCGGGGAGCAGCTGGTCCAGGAAGTCCCACATCGCGTACGGCGTGATGTCTTCCAGCCCGACGTGCTTGATGCAGTTCGGGTTGGCCTTCACCTTCGGCCCGAAGTCGATGGTCAGCCCGACCGTGGTGATCAGCAGCGGGCCGACGGTGATCGCGCCGTGGAACTGCAGGTCGACCATGTTGACCTTGCCGTTCAGCAGCGAGAGCTTGCCCTCCAGCGTCGTGGGCACCGGGACCGGCATGCTCGCCTTGGCCGAGATGTCCCAGTTGCCGTTGCCCTTGTAGCTGATGATGACCGGGCCCAGCGTGACGACGCCGAGCGGGATCTCGTCGACGGTGAACGTGAACGGCGCCAGGTCCGCGGCGCTGGCGGAGGGGCCGAAGACCGCGTGGATCGGCTGCGACGGCGTCTTGCCCAGCAGCTCGGGCGGCGTCCCGGGCAGGATGTCGACCGTCGAGGTCCCGTTGGCCTTCAGCAGCGGCTCGCCCACGACCTTCATCGGCAGACCGCCGATGCCGGCGTTGGGATCGACCTTGAAGCCGCCGATCTTGGCGCCGGACAGGTCCCACGCGATCGAGCCGTCGCGGAACGCGAAGTCGGTCTCCTGCGAGCGGCCCTCGACGTGCGCCTTGGTCGCGGTCAGCGTCGCCTGCGTCGTGGTGGTCGCCACGAACGTGTTCTTGTTCTTGACGGGCTCGAGCTTGCGCTTCCACACCAGCACGGCCTTCGAGCTGCCGACGGTGTCGACCCCGATGCCGTTGACCCGGAAGTGGCCGTCGGTCGTGTAGGTGATCGTCCGGATCCCGTTCTTGTCCACGGTGACCGCGTGGAAGCAGCCCGTGCCGACCTGCGCGGTGCCCTGCGTGACGATGACGGCCTTCTCGATGTGGAGCACCGGGTTCTCGATGCAGGGGCCTTCGCCGATCACCAGCGCGGTGGTGTTGGTCGCCGTCGCGCCCTCGTCGTCGGTCACGCGGACGCCGATGGTGTGCGGCCCGGCGACGTCGACGCGCGTGGTGACCGTCGCTCCCGCGTTGGTGGTCTCGTAGCTGCCGTTGCCGTCGAGGTCCCACGCGTAGGACGCGACCGAGCCGTCGCTGTCGCCCGCCAGCGCCGTCAGGCTGAAGGTCTTGCCGGCCAGCGCCGGAGCGGCCGGCCCCATGATCGCCACTCCGGGCGCCTTGTCGGCCACGACGGTGAGGTTCGCGCCCGTGGTGGCCGTCAGGTTGTCGTTGTCGGTCACGCGCAGCAGGACGCCGACCGGTCCAAGCTGGTTGTAGGTCATCGTGACGGTCGGGCCGGTGTGGTCGGTCTGCCCGTCGCCGTCGAGGTCCCACGCGTAGGAGGCGACGGTCCCGTCGGCGTCCGTCGAGGCGCCGGCGTCGAAGGTGACGGTCTGGCCGGGGCGGATCGCGCGGCCCTCGACCGTGTGCGGCCAGCTGAAGCTCAGCACGGGGACCGGCGCCGACAGGGCGCTGCCCACGCGGGCCACGAAGCCGGTGTCGCGCGCGGCGTTGGCCGTCCGGCCGCCGACCAGCAGGCGGCCGGTGGCGGTCAGCGCGACCGCGTAGGCCTCGTCGTCGCCCTCGTCGCCGACGACGATGTTCGTGGCGTTCGACGTGGCGCCGTGGCCGGGGTTGAGCGTCGTGTCGGGGCTGCCGTCGGCGTGGTAGCCGGCCAGCGCGACCTGCATCGCGGCGCCGACGGTCATGCGGCCGGCGACGGCGAAGCCGCCACCGGGCAGCGGGCCGAGGTCGGCGATGTCGGTCACGTGGGCGGGGCTGACGTCCTGCGTGGCCGTGCCGCCGGTGCCGAAGGCCGGGTCGACGGCGCCGTTGGGCGTGAACTGCGCCAGGCCGACCAGGTGCGGGCCTGTGCCGGCGGCCTGGACGGTCGCCGCGACGAGCGCGCGACCGTCGGCCGCCAGGGCCAGCTTGCGCCCTTCGACGTCGTAGGTCGCGGCGGGCGCGGCGTCGAGGTCGGTGAGGGCGAAGCCGGGATGGCTCGTGCCGTAGGTGGCGTCGATGGCCCCCAGCGGCGTGAAGCGGGCGACCGTGAGCTGGCCCCGCGCGGAGCCGCCCGACGAGCGCCAGCCGGTGGCGACGAGGCGGTCGGCGCCGTCGACGGCGAGGTCGTTGAGGTGCGTGCCGGCGCCGCCCAGCAGCACGCGGACCTGACCGCCGCCGGTGCCGAAGGCGCCATCGGGAGCGCCGTCGGGCGTCAGGCGCGCGAGCACGCCGGCGCTGGTCGCCGAGACGCCGTGGTTGCCGGCCAGGACGATCGCGCCGGTCGACTGGCGGGCCA
>JAWVGD010000617.1:0-4330 GCA_033855515.1 Baekduia sp. | reverse complement strand
AGCTGACGACGCCCGCGAACAGCACGCCGAACGCGACGACGGCCATCGCGATCGCCGCCAGCCACGTCGTCTGCGACGCCAGGGTCGCGATGGCGATGAGCACCCCGCACGCCGCCGCCAGCGCGGCCTGCGCACGCAGCCGATCGCGCATCGGACCCGAGAAGTCGACCAGCAGGAGCATGGCGAACGACCCGAAGGCCGCGAACGTCGCGACGACCGGGTTGTCGATCACCCGGTCGCCCAGCGCGAACATCGCCGGCATGACCAGCGCGGTCCGCGCCGCACGCCGCGACGCGACGAAGCCGGGATCGTGCTGGCGCAGCCACTCCAGCATGCGCCCGAGCGTACCGGGTGCCCGCGGCCTAGCGGCCGAGCCCGGCCGGCCGCTCGACGCCCTCGCGGGTCCAGACCTCCACGCCGTGGGCGATGCGGGCGTCCTCGAGCTCGTAGATCCCGGCGCAGTGCCACGTGTCGGTTCCGTCGACGACCACGGCCCAGAGCGCGGAGCGGCGGCCTTCGCTGATCACGCGGCGGACATCGACCTGCGTCCGGCCGCCGTGGAGGCGGTGCGCGGTGACGTAGTGCACCGCGCGGTCGAAGCGCTCCTCGGTGTGGGGCCAGCGGATGACCGCGTGCTCGTCGAGCTGGGCCAGCGCGCCGTCCCAGTCCTCCTTGCGCAGCGCTCGCCAGAGGCGCTCGACGGCGTTCATGGCTCCATCGTCAGGACGATCTTGCCGAGCTTGCCGCCGGCGGCGAAGCGCTCGTAGGCGGCGGCCGCCTCCGACAGCGGGATGGTCGCGGCGATCGGGACGGTGATGTCGCCGCGCTCGATGAGCGGCAGCACGTGGCGCTCGACCCTGCGGGCCAACAGCGCCTTCTCCTCCAGCGGCCGGGCGCGCAGCGTCGAGGCGCTGATCCGGCCGCGCTTGCCCATCAGGGCGCCGAGGTTCAGCTCGGCCTTGGCGCCGGCGCTGATGCCGATCACCACGATGCGGCCGTTGGTGGCCAGGGCCTGGACGTTCTCGGCGAGGTTCGGCGCGCCGACGAGCTCGAGGATCACGTCGAACGGGCCGTGCTCGCCGAAGCCCTCCGGGTCGATCACCTCGTGGGCGCCGAGCGAGGCGACCGCGTCGCGGTGGTCCGGGTTGCGGACGGTCGCGGTGACGTGCGCGCCCGTCGTCGCCCCGAGCTGCACGGCGGCGGTGCCGACGCCGCCGGCGGCCCCATGGACGAGCAGTCGCTCACCGGCGCTCAGGCCGGCCTGGGCGAAGAGCGCGTCGTAGGCGGTGGTGAAGACCTCCGGCGTGCCGCCGGCGTGCGGCCAGTCCAGCCCGTCGGGCACGGGCATGAGCAGGCGCTCGTGCACCGTCAGCAGCTCCCCCTGTCCCCCGCCGCCGACGAAGCCCATGACGCGGTCGCCGACCGTGAAGCGCTCGGCGTCGGGGCCGAGCGCTGCGGCCTCGCCGGCGACGTCCAGCCCCGGGATGTCCTGCGGCCACCCCGCGGGGGCCGGATACACCCCGCGCTTCTGCATCATGTCGGCGCCGTTGAGCCCGGCGGCGCGGACCCGGACCAGCACCTCGCCGTGGCCGGGGGTGGGCTCCGGATGGTCTTCGACGACGATCTCGCCCTCGCGGATGGTGGCGGCGCGCATGTGCCGCAACCTACCCAACCGCGCCCACCGACCTCCCCCGTCGGGGTCGCGCAGCGACGCACGCGCCGCCGTTACCTCGGAGGGAATCGACCTACGGCCGGCGCGGCGGCAGCCTGCCGTCCATGAGCACTCCAGCCCGCATCCCTCGCCCCGCCGCGCTGGCCGTCCTGCTGACCGGGACGTTCATGGCCAGCCTCGACACCGCGATCGTGAACGTCGCGGGACCCGCCATCCAGGCCGGCGTCGGCGTCTCCGGCGCCGCCTTGCAGCTCGTCATCTCCGGCTACGCGCTGGCCTACGCCGCGCTGCTGATCACGGGCGCGCGCCTCGGCGACGACCACGGCCACCGCCGCCTGTTCCTCACCGGCCTGGCCGGCTTCACCGCCACCTCGCTGCTGGCCGGCCTCGCTTGGTCGACCTCCTCCCTCATCGCCGCGCGCATCGGCCAGGGCGTCGCGGCCGCCGCGATGGGGCCGCAGGTCATGACCGTCATCCAGCTGCAGTACGCCGGCGCTGCGCGCATGAAGGCCATGGCCTTGCTCGCGACCGTCGTGTCGGCCGGGGTCGTCGCCGGGCAGATCCTCGGCGGCCTGCTGGTCGACCTCGACCTCTTCGGCGCCTCGTGGCGCCCGGTCTTCCTCATCAACGTGCCGGTCGGGCTCGCGCTGCTGGCGATCGGACCGCGCCTCCTGCCCCAGACGCGCCTGCCGCGCGGCCGCGCCCTGGACTGGATCGGCGTGGCGCTCATGACCGACGTCATCGCCCTCGTCATGGTCCCGCTCGTGTTCGGTCACCAGGTCGGCTGGGCCTGGTGGACCTGGGCATGCCTGGCCGCGGCCGCGCCGACCGCGCTGCTACTGGTCGCCCACCTGCGGCGCGTGCGCGCCCGCGGCGACGCCCCGGTGGCGGACTTCCGCCTCCTGGCCCGGCCCCGCTTCGGGCTGGGCATGGCGAGCACGACAGCCGTGATGATCGCCTACGGCGGCTTCCTGTTCACGTTCACGTTGCACCTCCAGCAGGGCCTCGGCGACAGCCCGCTGCGCGCGGGGCTGACGTTCGCGCCCTACGCCCTCGGCTTCGCCCTGACGAGCCTCGGCGTGCCCGGCCTGCCGCCGCGCATCGGCCGGCGGCTGGCCCCGACGGGCCTCGCCGCCGCCGCGGCCGGATACGCCGGCCTCGGCCTGGTCGCCGGCGGCGGCGACTGGAGCGACGCGGAGGCCCTGCCGCTGCTGCTGCTCGCCGGGATGGGCTTCGGCGCGGGCTACAGCCAGGTCATCACGCGCTCGATCACCGACGTGCCGGCCGACCAGGCACACGACGCCAGCGGCATGTTCAACACCATCAACATGCTCGGCTTCGCGCTCGGCGTGGCGACGCTCGGCAGCGCGTTCCTGTCCCGGGTCGACGTCCCGACCCCGCACGCGACCGGCCGCGCCTTCGAGGTCGTGGCGATCGGCTGCGGCGTCCTGTCGCTGGTCGGCGCGGGGCTCGTGCTGCTGCTGGCGCGCGCCGAGGACCGGGCGGCGGCGGCTGGGTGGCCGAGCCCGGCCGGCGAGCCGGCCACGGTGACCGCGGCCGCATAGCCGCTCGGCCATCCGTCCCCTTCGCGGTCGCCGGGACCGCGGAGGGGTCGCCGCAGCGGTCAGGACCTGCGAGCATCCGCCGCCATGACCCTCCCCGTGGACGGCTACCAGCTCAAGGGCATCTCAGCCCGGGCCTTCGAGCATCCGGCCGACCGGGCCGCCACCGCGGCGCTCGCCTCGATCCCCGGGCTGGACCAGGTGATCCGCAAGCTCATCGAGATGGGCTACGAGCGCGCCCTCCGCGCCGCCTACCTCGGCTCGTCGGTCCGCCTCGGCCCCGCGCAGCTGCCCGAGGTGTGGAACCTGCACAACCAGGTCTTCCGGACGCTCGACCTCGACGAGGTTCCCGAGCTGTACGTGACCCAGTTCCCGACCGCCAACGCGCAGACCATCGGCGCCGGCAAGCCGATCGTGGTGGTCAACTCGCAGCTCGTGCAACTCCTGCGCGTCGAGGAGCGCCGGGCGGTCCTCGCCCACGAGGCCGCCCACGTCCTCGCCGACCACGTCCTCTACTTCACGGCGCTGACCATCCTGCTGCGGATGGGCGGCGCGGTCCGGCTGCCGGTCATCGCGGGGCTGCCGCTCATGGCGGTCCGGACCGCGCTGCTGGAGTGGTCGCGCGCGGCCGAGCTGTCGTGCGACCGCGCCGCCGCGCTGGTCACCCGCAACCCGGAGGCCGTCTGCCGCACGCTCATGATCGTCGCCGCCGGCACCGCGGCCGACGACCTCGACCTCGCCCAGTTCATGGCCCAGGCCCAGGAGTACGACGGCGCCGGCCCGGGCCTGGACCGTCTGCAGCGCATGCTCATCGACCTCAACGTCACGCACCCGATGCCCGTGCGCCGCGCGCAGGAGCTGATGGCCTGGGTGCGCTCGGGCGGCTACGACCGGATCGTCGACGGCGAGTTCGTCAAGCGCGGCGACGAGGCCGGCCTGCGCGATGAGGCCGGCGACGCCGTCGCCCATTACGCCGACCGCTTCCGCGGCGCGTTCAAGGACGCCGGCGAGGCGGTCGGGTCGGCGACCGACCAGCTCGCCGACTGGCTGCGCAAGGATCGCTAGCGCCGGGGCGCGATCGGGAGGGATCCGGCGC
>JAWVGD010000616.1:0-4884 GCA_033855515.1 Baekduia sp. | reverse complement strand
ACCCCGGCGACCGCCACGACCGGCGACCCGACGAGCACCACGAAGGAGCGGACGGCCGCGGGGGTCCTGGTCGAGCGCCGCGCCGTCGGCACGACGCCCGGCGTCGCCGTTCCACCGTCGTTCGCCGGCTTCTCGATCGAGTACTGGTCGGCACTCGACTACCTCGGCGCCTTCGGCCAGGTCAACCCGGCGTTCGCGCAGCTCGTCAAGACGCTCGGCGCCGGCGGTCGCGGCGCGCCGACCATCCGCCTCGGCGGCAACTCGACCGACGGCGCGTGGTGGAACCCCGACGGCGCCCCACGCCCGACCGGGATCGACACCGACCTCAACGCCGGCTGGCTCGCGCAGATGCGCACCTGGTCGGCCGTCACACGCACGCCGATGGTCCTCGGCGTCAACCTCGGGCTCAACGACCCCAACAACGCCGCAGCCTACGTGCAGCAGGCGGTCGGCGCCATCGGGCGTCCGGCCCTCGTCGGCTTCGAGATCGGCAACGAGCCGGATCGCTACTCGCAGCTGCGCACGTTCCACGTGGGCGCGCGGAAGCTGGAGCGGATCGAGCGCCGGCCGCCGGACTACAGCTTCCAGCAGTACAACGACGAGCTCGACGCCTACGTCCGGACGCTCGCGCCGATCGCCGGAGGCGTCGGGCTGTCCGGTGGCGCGTTCGCCGGCTCGGTCTGGGACCCCGACAGCGATGCGCTGCTGACCCGCGAGGGTCCCGGCACGACGGCCATCGGCGCCCACGCCTACGCGCTGGAGGCCTGCGGCGCCGCCGCGCGCAACCGAAAGAAGGCGTCGTTCGCCCGGGCGCTGCTGGCGCCGGGCGGCAGCGCGCCGATCTTCGCGCGCATGGGTCAGCTGGCGTCGGTGGCGACCGCCCACGGCGCGGCGTTCCGGGTCTCGGAGACCAACTCGGCCAACTGCGGCGGGGTGGACGGGGTGAGCAACGCGTTCGCCTCGGCGCTGTGGGGGACCGACATGCTCTTTGGCCTTGCCGAGGCGGGCGTCAGCAACGTCGACTTCCACGCCTGGAGCGGCGCCTACTACTCGCCGGTCGACTTCGTCCACAGCAAGGGCGGGCTCGTCGCGCGGGTCCACCCGTTGTACTACGGGATGATGCTCTTCGGCCGCGCGCTGCCCGCGGGCGCGCGGCTGGTGCCCGTCGCGCCGAACTCGTCGCAGGCCGCGACCAAGACCTACGCGTCGATCGACCCGGCCGGCACTCGGCGCATCGTGGTCATCAACAAGGACGGCGAGCGGCCGCGGCAGGTCGTCCTGCAGGTGCCCGGCGGCGCTGCGCGCGCCCGCGTGGAGCGGCTCACCGCCCCGTCGGTCCTGTCCAAGGCGAACGTGACGTTCGCCGGCCAGAGCTACGGCGATCGGACGACCGACGGCGTCATCCGGGGCAAGAAGGTCGTCGAGAGCCTCGCCCGCAACGGCGGCGCGTTCCGGCTCGCGATGCCGCCCGGCAGCGCCGCGCTCGTGACGGTCCCGGCCGGCCCGTAGGTTCCGCCAACCTGGCACAAGGTTCCGCCAACCCGGCACAAGTCAGCGTGCGATCGCACGCTGGTTTCCGTCGCTGCCCGGCGTGGGTATCGGGTCGCCGTCCAACACGCTCTCGCGCCCCGGCCGGCGGGTCCTCGCCGGTCGGCGGCGGCGCGGTGCGGTCGTCGAGGGAGGAACACCGATGTCAGGGTTCAGCAGGCGCCGTTCGCGGCGCGCCATCGTGGCGGCGCTCGCCGCCACGATCACCACGGTGGTGACCGCGTACGTCGCCGTGCCGGGAGCCGCGGTCGCCGGCGACAAGCCCGGGGGCGACGCGCCGCCGCAGTCCGCCGGCGCGCCGCTCTACCAGAACGCCGATGCGCCGATCCCCCGTCGCGTGGCCGATCTGCTCGGGCGCATGACGCTGGAGGAGAAGGTGGGGCAGATGACGCAGGCCGAGCGGGCCAACCTCGGCGACACCTCGCTCATCACGCAGTACGGGCTCGGCAGCGTCCTGTCGGGCGGCGGCTCGGTGCCGACGCCCAACACGCCGCAGGCCTGGGCCGACATGGTGGACAAGTTCCAGACGGCGGCGCTGAGCACACGCCTGAAGATCCCGCTGATCTACGGCGTGGACTCCGTCCACGGCCACGGCAACCTCTATGGCGCGACCGTCTTCCCGCACAACATCGGACTCGGCGCCACGCGGGATCCAGGCCTCGTGCGGGAGGTCGAGCACGTGACCGCCGACGAGACCCGCGCCAGCGGACCGCAGTGGGCCTTCGCCCCGTGCATCTGCGCGGCGCGCGACGACCGCTGGGGCCGCACCTATGAGTCGTTCAGCGAGGATCCCTCGCTGGTCATCAAGATGGAGACGGCGATCGACGGCTTCCAGGGCGGGCCGGGCCAGCTCGCCGACCGCGACCGCGTCCTGGCCACCGCCAAGCACTACGCCGGCGACGGCGACACGCAGTACGGCACGGGCTCGAGCGGTTACAAGATCGACCAGGGCATCGACATCACCAACCGCCAGGACTTCTGGAACACGTCGCTGCGCCAGTACGTCCCGGCCGTGCAGGATCACCACGTCGGCTCCGTCATGCCGTCCTACTCGAGCGTCGACTGGACCGAGGACGGCGTCGGCAACCCCATCAACATGCATGCCAACCAGGAGCTGATCACCGGCGTCCTGAAGGGCAAGATGCAGTTCGACGGGTTCGTCATCAGCGACTACAACGGGATCGACCACATCCCCGGCGACTTCGCCACACGGGTGCGCACCTCGGTCAACGCGGGCGTCGACATGTTCATGCAGCCCGCGAACTTCCGCGAGTTCATCGCCGCGCTGATCGGCGAGGTCAACGCCGGCCGCGTGTCGATGTCGCGCATCGACGACGCCGTGTCGCGGATCCTCACCAAGAAGTTCGAGCTGGGGCTCTTCGAGCATCCGATGACCGACCGCACCGACATCGGCCAGATCGGCTCGCCCGAGCACCGGGCCGTCGCGCGGCGCGCGGTGCAGGAGTCGCAGGTGCTGCTCAAGAACGACCACCGCGTGCTGCCGCTGGGGGGCAACCGCGACATCTACGTCGCCGGCAGCAACGCGGACAACATCGGCAACCAGGCCGGTGGCTGGACGCTGACGTGGCAGGGCGGCTCGACGACGCAGATCCCGGGGACGACGATCCTCGGCGGGATCCGCCAGGCCGTCCGGCGCGGGAACGTGACGTACAGCGCCGATGCGTCGGCGCCGGTCGATCGTCACGCCACGGGCATCGTCGTGGTGGGCGAGACACCGTACGCGGAGGGCTTCGGCGACGTCGGCGGCCCGCGGTGGGCCTATGACCCGGGCGACAACAACGTGCCGCGCCCGGTCAAGGACATGCAGCTGTCGGCGGCCGACAAGCTCGCCGTCGACAAGGTGTGCGCGGCCGCGAAGAAGTGCGTCGTGGTCGTCGTCTCCGGCCGGCCGCTGATCATCGACCCGGCGCAGCTCGACGAGATCGACGGGCTCGTCGCGGCCTGGCTGCCGGGCAGCGAGGGCGAGGGCGTGGCCGACACGCTGTTCGGCAACGCGCCGTTCACCGGCCGCCTGCCGATGACGTGGCCGCGGACGCTGGACCAGGAGCCGATCAACGTCGGCGACGCCAACTACGACCCGCTGTACCCCTTCGGGTACGGGTTGCGGACGCGGTAGCGGATGGCCGGGCCCGGGCGCGTGTGGCGCCCGGGTCCGGCGCGGCCGGCGCCGCGCGCGCGACAAGCCTCACGCTCCGGTTAGCCCAACGCTTCGCTCACCGCCGCGGTCATGCCCGGCGCGCTGGGGTCGGCCTGACGACGGGGTGATGCATCGATCGGCTGCGCGGCGCGGGATAGGGTGCGGGCGTGTCGGAGCTAGGGGATCTGCTGGAGCTGCTGCATGGAGCCGCCGGTCGCGTCGACTCGGTGGAGAGTCGGTGGCGGCTGTGGCGTCATGACGATCGCGTGCAGGAGGCGTTCGTCGCGCAGGCGAAGCGCAGCGGCGGCCGGACGGTCATGGTCGGCAGCCTCGAAGCGGACCAGCGCTCGCCTGAGCACGAGGAGCACGTGAGGTTCTGGTGGCAGCGGCCTGACAGCATCCGTGAGGAGCGCGACGCGCCGAGCGATGAGGGCTCGTGGACGGGCCACCCGACGCTGGCGATCCGAGTGGGAGCGACGTGGTGGTCATTCTCGCCGCGGGCGGGGGCGATGACCAATGCCGGCGACGAGCATCATTCCAACGGTGCCGGGGAGCAGTTCCTGGCGATGCTCGACCCGTCCGAGCTGATCGGCCTGCTGGACTTCACCATCAGCGGCCGGGGTGAGCGTGCCGGGCGCCCGGTGCTGCTGGTCAGTTGCCGGCCGCGACCGCGCGATCGCCGCGGCTTCGACGGCTTTGCTTTGCACCATCTGGGCGCGGCCGCGCACGAGTACGTGATCGAGGTCGACGGCGAGCACGGCGTCCTGCTGCGGGTCGAGGCCCGGTTCGATGGCCAGGCGATGCAGGTGACCGAGGCCCTGCAGATCGCGTTTGACATGCCGCTTGACCCCGAGCTGTTCCGCTTCACCCCGCCGCCCGGTGAGGAACTCCACCGCACCGATGCCGTGGGTCGCTTCCGGCACGGCATTCCCATTCACGAGGCGGTCGCTGCCGCGCCGTTCACCGTCCACACGCTCGCCGATCCGCCGGCCGACTGGGAGCTGACCGCCACCCTGCACGCGGGTTCTCCGCGGCCGCTGGAGCACGCCAGCGTCGGGCTGCATTACCGCAGCCGCGATGCCACGGCCCAGCTGAACATTCACCAGATGGCGGCCGCCACCGCTGAGGACTACTCGCTGCCAGAGGGCGAGGACGTCGAGCGTGCCGGGCTGTCGATG
>JAWVGD010000615.1:0-5120 GCA_033855515.1 Baekduia sp. | reverse complement strand
CCCGGCTGGGAGTTCACCCCCATCGACCGGCTGGACCTCGCGAAGTTCCCGGTCGCCGCCGGCGGCAGGGAGTCGTCGGCGGCGCTGTTCGCGCCGCAGGACGCCCTGCTCCCGGCCGACGAGCCGTCGGCCGACGGCGTCATCGTCGCCCCGCTGCGGCTGGCGCTGGAGCGCCACGCCGAGGTCGTGGGCCGCTACTTCGGCACGATCGTCCGGCCCGGCTACTTCGCCAAGGCCAACGCCGACGCGTGGACCGACGGCACGCTGGTCTACGTCCCGCGCAACGTCAAGGCCGACCGGCCGATCGTCATCACGACCGTCCAGGAGAAGCCCGGCACCGCGCTGCATCACCGCACGCTCGTCGTGCTCGAGGAGGGCGCTCAGGCCGAGGTCTGGGACCAGGTCCTCTCGGCCCACGACGAGGAGGCCGTCGTCAACGGCGTCGTCGAGCTCGTGGTCGGCGACAACGCGAACCTGCGCTACGTCGGCGCCCAGTCGCTGAACGAGGAGACGTGGGTCTTCGGCGCCCAGCGCGCCACGGTCGCCAAGGACGCCCAGCTGGACTGGACGACGCTCGCCTTCGGCGGCGGCAACGGCAAGGTCTTCCTGGAGTCGACGCTCGACGGCCAGGGCTCGCACGCCAAGGTCACCGGCGCCTACGCCACCCGCGGGCGCCAGCACGTCGACTACGACACGCTGCAGGAGCACGCGGCGCCCGACACGGTCTCCGACCTCGCGTTCCGCGGGCTCATCAGCGGCCGCTCGTCGGCCGTCTGGCGCGGGATGATCAAGGTCGACCCCGGCGCTCAGCGGACCGACGCCTTCCAGGAGGCCCGCAACCTGCTGCTCGGCAAGAAGGCCCATGCCGATGCGATCCCGGGCCTGGAGATCCTCGCCGACGACGTGCGCTGCACGCACGCGGCCGCGATCGCCCAGATCGACCCGGAGCAGATCTTCTACCTGCGCTCGCGTGGCCTGTCGAAGGCGACGGCCGAGCGCCTGGTGGTCGAGGGCTTCCTCGGCGCGATCGTCGAGCGCTACGAAGAGGGCCCGGTGCGCGAAGCGATCGCCGCTGCGCTCGAGCGCCGCCTGGCGGAAATCCTGGGGTAGCGTCGTACTGCCGCCACAACCTGTAGGACTTGGTCGACGGCCGCCCGCGGGGCGGCCGTCGGCGTTCCGGCGCGACTAATCAGCGGCGGGCACGGCCGCCGGCAGCCCCGCCAGCGCCTCGCGCAGCTCGTCGACGCCCACGTAGTCCAGCCCCAGCGCGTGGATCTTGCACCAGGCGACGGTTCCGGCCTCGTCGACGATGAACGTCGCGCGCTGGGTGCCCAGGACCGGTCGCGTCACGCCGTAGGTCCGGGCGACCGCCTTGTCGGGGTCGGCCAGCAACGGCACGGTCAGGCCGTGGTGGGTCGTGAACTTCTCGTGGCTCTCGACGTCCTGGCCCGAGATGCCGACCACGACGGCGTCCAGCGCGGTGAGGTCGTCGGCGCGGTCGCGGTAGGAGCAGAACTGCTTCGTGCAGACGGGCGTCTCGTCGCCTGGGTAGAAGCACAGCACGACGCGCTCCCCGCGGTGGTCGGCGAGCCGGAACGGCCCCGCGGTGCCCACCAGTTCGAAGTCGGGTGCGGCGTCGCCCACACGGGGTCCTCTGGCCATGACGTGCAACTCTAGCCGTCGTGGACCCCTGGATCATGCAACGTGCCGTCGCCATCGCCGACCGCGCCGTGCGCGAGCTCGATGCGCTCGTCGGCGTCTCGTCGCCGTCGGGCGACGTCAAGGGCGCGCAAGAGGCCGCCGCCGTCGCCGCGGCGCTCCTGCCCGACGGGGCGGAGGTCGAGCACGTTCCGTGCTCCTCGCCCGACCATGCGGCCGACCTCATCGCGCGCGTCCGCGGGACCGGGACGGGCCGGGTCCTGCTCCTCGGCCACCTCGACACGGTGGTGGCCCACGCCGAGCACCGGCCCCTCGAGCCCGATCCCGAGGACCCCGACAAGCTCTACGGCTCGGGCACGATCGACATGAAGGGCGGCGACGTCCTGGCCCTGGGGGTCCTGCGCGCGCTCGCCGCGCAGCCCGAGCGCTTCGCCGAGGTGGCATTGCTGCTCGTCGTCGACGAGGAGTGGCGGATCGGCCCGTTCGGGCACGTCGACCGCTTCGCCGGGTTCGACGCGTGCCTGTGCTTCGAGGCCGGCGAGCTCGACGCCGACGGCAACGACGCGGTCGTCGTCAAGCGCAAGGCGGCCGGGACCGTGGAGGTCCTGGCCACCGGTCGCAGCGCGCACTCCGGCTCGGCGCCCGACAAGGGCCGCAACGCGCTGCTGGCGCTCGCGAGCGCGGCGCAGGCCATCGCGGCGCAACACGACCCGCAGGGCCCGGACCACCTCACGGCCGTCCCCACGGTCGTGCGCAGTGGTGACGCCTTCAACGTGGTGCCGGCGGCCGGGCGCCTGATCGCCGACGTGCGCGCCGACCGCCTGGAGGCGTTCGCCCGTGTCCTGGACGCCGTCCCCGCCGAGGTCGGCGGCGCGACGCTGTCGGTCGGGCTGGCGCGCGAGTGGCCCGGCATGGACGCGCGCGAGTCGACCGGGCCGCTGCTCACCCGTGCGGGGGAGCTCCTCGGCCGTCCGGTCGTGGCCGCCGACCGCGGCGGCGCCAGCGACGCCAGCCACTTCGCGGCGACGATCCCGCTGACCGTCGACGGCCTCGGGCCGCGGGGCGGCGGGGCCCACAATCCGGGCGAATTCGTCCGCATCACGTCGCTGCGCAGCCGGGCCGAGGTGGCGCTCGCGGTGGCGCTCGCGGCCCTCGAGCTGTCCGCCGCGTAGGGCCCGGGCGCTCCGCCGCCTTCCCAAAATGCGGGGCAGTAAGCACCCGAACGTCGTTATGACGACATTCCGCCGCCGGCTTCGCTACGCTGCGCCGGTCGTTGCACCAGCCGAATCCTCGACGCACGTCGTCGAGGAGCGGGGGACCCACTGGCCGGAGTCGATCCGGTCCGGGGCGAATCATCGCCTTCACCAGGCGAAGTAGCGCCACTCTCTTGGCGCGAGCCCGACAGCTAACCCCGTAGGCGCCGCCAAAGAGAGGGTTATCCGTTGTCGTCGCTGTCGTTCCGCTCGTCCCTGTTAGGCATCACTGCCGCGTTTGCGGCTGCCTGCGTCCTTTTCGTGCCCGCGCTTGCGCAGGCCGACACGCAGGCGTCCGCCAGCGCGTCGGCTGCCCTGGGCAGCAAGACGCTGCGAACCGGCGACCGCGGCACCGCCGTCAAGGCGCTGCAGACCCTTCTGACCCAGGCCGGCTTCAAGACCAGCCGTGACGGGAACTACGGCAGCGGGACCGCCAAGGTCGTGCGCAGCTTCCAGCGCTCCGCCAAGCTGCCGGCCACCGGCGTCGCCGACGCCAAGACGCTCGCGGCGCTGCGCAGCGCGACCGACGGCTCGGCCGCGAAGAACTCCGCCGGCGGCTTCGACGTCCGCAGCAGCTCCGCCACGAGCGGCTCGCAGCACCTCGGCGACCGCGTTCCGCTGCGCAAGGGGATGACCGGCCACGACGTCCGCATCCTGCAGGACTTCCTCGGCCGCACGGGGTTCGGCACCGGCATCGACGGCGAGTTCGGCAGCGGGACGCTGAAGGCGGTCAAGCTCTTCGAGGCCGACCAGCAGCGGACCCAGGACGGCGTCGTCGACGCCGCCGACAACCATGCGCTCCGCGCCCTCGTCGCCGGCGACGCCACGACCGCCGCCCCCGCCGCGTCGACCACGCCGGTCGCGTACGCCCCGGGCGACAAGGCGACCCTCGGCTCCGACGGCCTCGCGATCGCTCCGGCCAACGCGCCCGACCAGGTCAAGCAGATCATCGCGGCGGGCAACGAGATCGCCAAGATGCCCTACCACTACGGCGGCGGGCACGGCAAGTGGCAGGACACGGGCTATGACTGCTCGGGCTCGGTCTCCTACGCGCTGCACGGCGCCGGCCTATTGGACCAGGCGCTGCCGTCGGGCGACTTCATGTCCTGGGGCGAGAAGGGCCCGGGCCAGTGGGTCACGCTCTACGCCAACAGCGGCCACATGTACATGGTCGTCGCCGGCCTGCGCTACGACACGAGCGGCCGCGCGCAGGACGGGACGCGCTGGCACACGGACATGCGCTCCAACAGCGGTTACACCGTGGTGCATCCGGCCGGCCTGTAGGCCGGCGCGGAACGACTTCCGCAGGGGTACCGGGGACGGCGGGTGCACGGGAGGGCGCCGGCCGTCCCCACCGGCGCGGGCGCCGCCGGCCGGGCGCCGCGTCGGATACAACCCGCAGCGTGACCTCGCCTCCGCACCCGCGCCACTCGCCAGCGTCGCCCGACGAGGAGCTGCTGGGCACCAAGCGCCGCGCGGTCATCCCGATGCGCACCGAGGCGGAGCGGATCGCGCGCATCTCCGAGGAGCTGGAGACGGGCTTTGCGGCGCTACGCGAGCTCGGCCCGGCGGTCTCGTTCTTCGGCTCGGCGCGCACGCCGCCCGACCACCCCGACTACGCGCTCGCGCGCGAGCTGGCCGCTCGCCTCGGGCGCCAGGGCTTCGCGATCATCACCGGCGGCGGCCCGGGCGTCATGGAGGCCGCCAACCGCGGCGCACGCGACGCGGGCGTGACGTCGGTCGGCCTGAACATCGACCTGCCGTTCGAGCAGGCGCCGAACCCCTACCAGGACATCGGCCTGGAGTTCGAGTTCTTCTTCACGCGCAAGATGATGTTCGTGCGGTACGCCACGGCCTTCGTCGTCATGCCCGGCGGCTTCGGGACGCTCGACGAGCTCTTCGAGGCGCTCGTCCTGGAGCAGGTCGACAAGATCCGCGACTTCCCGATCGTCCTCGTCGGGACGCGG
The DNA here is from genome assembly GCA_033855515.1 of Baekduia sp. Classification (GTDB taxonomy): domain Bacteria; phylum Actinomycetota; class Thermoleophilia; order Solirubrobacterales; family Solirubrobacteraceae; genus Baekduia. Next base: position 241 of record JAWVGD010000615.1, on the reverse strand, counting down.
TTCTGGGGCAGCCTGATGGACTGGGTGCAGGAGCGCCTGGTGGCCGACGGCTTCATCGGCGAGCGCGACCCGGATCTGCTGCTGCTGACCGACGACCCGGACGAGCTCGTGCGGCTCGTGTGCGAGGGGCGCGAGCGGCAGGAGCGGTGAGGGGGTTGCGTCGCGCGGCGCTGATGGTGGTCAGTGCGGGGTGTGGGGTGCTGCGCAGCGTGGTTCGGGGGCAGTGACAGGGAGGGTTGCG
>JAWVGD010000614.1:0-5809 GCA_033855515.1 Baekduia sp. | reverse complement strand
GCGTCGGAGATCTGGTGCTGGACGGCGTTGGGCGTGAAGCGCTTGGGGTCGGCGTCGATCTGGTCCAGGCAGCGCTTGACCAGGCGTCGCGAGTCGGACTGGTCGTAGATCGTGAAGGTGCGCGTGTAGCCCAGGCGCGGCGCCTCGGAGCGCAGGATCCGCGCGCACGCCGCGTGGAACGTCATCACCCACAGGGCGCGGGTGGAATGGCCGAGCAGCATCCCGACCCGGTCGCGCATCTCCGCGGCCGCCTTGTTGGTGAACGTGATCGCCAGGATCTCGCCGGCCCGTGCGCGGCCCGTGTGCACCAGGTAGGCCATCCGGTGCGTCAGGACGCGCGTCTTGCCCGAGCCCGCGCCCGCGAGGATCAGCAGCGGCCCGTCGCCGTGCACGACGGCCTCGCGCTGCGGCGCGTTGAGGCCTTCGAGGAGATCGGCGACACGCTGATCGGTCGTGGTGTCGGACGGCACCCGTCCAGGATAGGCCGGGGGTCGGCGGGTGCCGGCGCGCGCGCCGTGGTCTCGCGCACTGGACCGATGAGGGGGCGACGCGCGCCGCGCAAAACCGTATGGTTCCCGGCGGCGGCCGCCGCCTCCTCATCCCCGGCGGCGGCCGCCGAGCTTCCGTGCGCCCGTTCGGGCGCCGCGCCGGCGCACCTCAGCACCGTCCAGGCCCGCCACGCGCTCCTCTGCCTCGTCAACCGGGAGCGCGCGCGCCATGGGCTGCGCGCCGTCCGGGCCAGCGCCCGCCTCGGCCGGGCGGCCCGGGGCCACGCCGTGGCGATGGCCCGCGGCCATTTCTTCGGCCACGTCTCCCCGGGCGGCGCCACGATGCAGGCGCGCGTCCGTCGCACGGGCTACCTGCGCACGGCGCGGGCGTGGTGGCTCGGCGAGGCGCTGGCCTGGGGCCGGTACGGCACGGGCGCACCGTCCGCGATCCTGGCGAGCATGCTCGCCAGCCCGCCGCACCGCGCGATCCTGCTCGACCCCGGTTTCCGCGACCTCGGCATCGGCGCCGTCCACGGCGCGCCGCAGGGGCCCGGCGCCGGCGCGCTGACCGTTGCCCTGGACTTCGGCCGCGTGCTGCGCTGACCGGGACGGCTGGGCGACCGCGCTGCCGTACGCTGCGCGGCGATGGGCCTGACCGACCACGTCCGCGCCGCGTGCGCCCAGATCGCCGCCGACGCGCGCTCGGTGCGCATCGACCACGACCGGCTGGCCCAGTACGACGCGGGCGCCGGCGGCGCGCCGATCGTGGATCCGGGCCTCGATCCCGTCCGCCACTACCTCGAGGGCCCGCCGGCGGAGGTGGCGCTGTCCTCGCTGGCGCTCGACACCATCAACTTCGGCTCCGGCTGGTTCCCGACGCTGCGCAAGCGCGTGGACCCGGCGACCGGACGGCCGGTCTCGGGCTACTTCACCGTGGCCTGGAACCTTGCCGACCACGTCCGCGTCCACGGCGCGTGGTCGCCGGCGCAGTTGCGCGCGCTGCGCACCGAGGAGCTCGCGGCGGTCCTCGGCCAGAGCGCCGACCACGAGCTCATGAGCCTCTACAGCCAGGCGCTGCGTGAGCTCGGGCGCTTCCTCGGCGGGCGCACGGTCCTCGACCTCGTCGCCGAGGCGGGCGGCTCGGCGGAGCGGCTGGCGACGATGCTCGCCGGCGGGATGGCCTTCTTCGACGACCGCGGGTTCTACAAGCGCGCGCAGATCGCCGCCAACGACCTGCAGCTCGCCGGCGTCACGCGGTTCGAGGACCTCGACCGCCTGACGATCTTCGCCGACAACCTGGTGCCCCACGTCCTGCGCTGCGACGGCGTCCTGGTCTACGAGCCGGCCCTGGCGGCGCGGATCGACGACGGCCGCCTCCTGTCCGCCGGTCGCGAGGAGCGCGAGATCCGCGCGTGCGCCGTGCATGCGTGCGAGCTGCTGGCCGCGCGCCTGGGCATCGCGCCACGCGTGCTGGACACGTGGCTCTGGAACCGCGGTCAGGCGCCGGAGCTCAAGGCGCGCCCGCGCCATCGCTGCCGGACCGTCTACTACTAGTAGTAGGAGCTCGGGTCGCTGACGGGCCGCGGGTTTCGCCCTCCGGGCGAACACCCGCAGGGAACCTGGCCCTCTGGGCCGGCGTTCCCCTACTGGCGCTCGATCCCCCCGTTCGGCCAGCATCCACCGCGCTCGTTGGGCGTAGCGTCAGCGGCATCACGCAGCCCGCGCCCTTCCCGCCGGCGGGCGGTGTCAGCCGCCGGCGGGGTTGCGCCCTCGCACGGGGCGCAGGCGGCGGATCTCGCCGGGCGGCTCCTCGCCCTGCAGCGTCGCCAGCCGACGCTCCAGGTCGGCCAGCCGCCCTGACAGCTCCCGGATCGCGTCGGCCACCGGGTCCGGCAGGTGGATCCAGTCGGCGTCGGGGCCTTCGGGGCGCTTGCCGTCCACGCGGACGACGTGCCCCGGGTTGCCGACGACCGTCGAGTTCGGCGCCACGTCAGTGATGACGACCGAGTTGGCCCCGACCTTCGCGCCGTGGCCGATCTCGATCGGGCCGAGCAGCTTGGCGCCCGACCCCACCGTGACGTTGTCGGCGACCGTCGGGTGGCGCTTGCCGGTCGCAAAGCCGGTGCCGCCGAGCGTGACGCCCTGATAGAGCGTGACGTTGTCGCCGATGTCGGCGGTCTCGCCGATCACGACGCCCATGCCGTGGTCGATGAAGAGGCCGTCGCCGACGTTGGCCGCCGGGTGGATCTCCACGCCGGTCACCATCCGCGACACGTAGGCGATCGCGCGCGGCACGATCGGCACCCCGGAGTCGTGCAGGGCGTGCGCGACGCGGTGGGCCAAGATCGCCTGGACGCCCGGCCAGGCGATCAGGATCTCGGTCGAGGAGACGCCGCGCGCCGCCGGATCACGCTCGTGCGCGGCGGCGATGTCGAGGCGCAGCTCGCGGGTGACGCGGCGAAGGGTGCCGAGGCCGAGCATTCCCCACTACCGTACTCGACGAGATGTCCGGGTTACGCGCGCTGATCCTCCACGGCTGGCAGGGCTCCGGGGCCGACCACTGGCAGACGTGGCTGGCCGGCCGCCTGCGCGACGCGGGCGCCCACGTGCAGTACCCCGAGCTGCCCGACTGCGACGTTCCGTGCCCCGATCGCTGGGGCGGCGCGCTGCACCGCGAGGTCCGCGCGCTGGCCAAGGGCGACGGCGAGCGCGTCGTGATCTGCCACTCGCTGGGCTGCGTCCTGTGGCTGCGCGAGGCGGCGGCCATCCGGCCCGAGCATCGCGTCGACCGCGTCGTGCTGGTCGCGCCTCCATGCCCGGGCGCGAAGGTCGCGGAGCTGGCGCGCTTCTACCCGACGGGCGCCGACAAGGCGGCCATCGACGCGGCCGCCGGCCACACGCGGCTGGTGTGCACCGACGACGACCCCTACTGCCCCGGCCGCGGCGCCGCCCAGCACTGGGGCGCGCCGCTGGAGCTCGACATCGACCTGCTGCCCGGCGCCGGGCACCTGAACACCGAGTCGGGCTACGGGCCGTGGCCCGAGATGGAGGCGTGGGCCCTGGGCGCCGTGCCGTCGTTGGCGCCGCGCGCCTCGGTCGGCCAGGCGAGATGACCCGGGCGGGGCCCGGGCCTACGGCCTACGGCGCGAAGAACGGCGCCGAGATGTAGCGCTCGCCCGAGTCCGGGAGGATCGTGACGATCCGCTTGCCCTTGGACTCCGGGCGCCGGCCGACCTCGATGGCGGCCCACAGCGCCGCGCCGCAGGAGATCCCGGCGAGGATGCCCTCGCGCTTGGCGACGAGGTGCGCGGTGGCGATCGCGTCGTCGTCCGTGCACGGCAGAACTTCGTCGATGACGTCGCGGTCCAGGACCGCGGGCACGAAGCCGGCGCCGATGCCCTGGATGCGGTGCGGACCGGGCCCGCGGCCGCTGAGCACGGCCGACGAGGCCGGCTCGACGGCGATGATCTGCGCCTTGGGGTTGACGGCCTTGATGGTCTCGCCGACGCCGGTGATCGTCCCGCCGGTGCCGACGCCGGCGACGAAGACGTCGACCTTGTCGTCCATGGCCTTCAGGATCTCCGGCCCGGTCCCGAGCCGGTGGGCCTCCGGGTTGGCGGGGTTGGAGAACTGGTCGGGCAGGAACGCTTCGTCGCGCGAGGCGGCGCGGCGCGCCGCCTGGACGGCCTCGTCCATCCCGCCCATCGACTCGACGATCTCCACGTGCGCGCCGTAGAGCTTCAGCAGCGCCTCGCGCTCGCGCGACATGCCCTGCGGCAGGAAGATCACGAGCTCGTAGCCCTTGGCCGCGCACACGAAGGCGAGCGCGATGCCCGTGTTGCCGGACGTCGCCTCGACGATCGTCGTGCGACCCGGCTGGATGCGTCCCTCCGCCTCGGCGGCGTTGATCATCGCGATGCCGATGCGGTCCTTGACCGACCCGCCGGGGTTGGAGGCCTCCAGCTTGCCGTAGAGCTCGACGCCGTCGGGCTCCAGGCGGCTGAGACGGACCATCGGTGTGTTCCCGATGTGATCCGAGATGTTGGTCGGGATTCGGGCCATTGCGGCCCATGAGCCTACCGGCCTGCTGTCGAGGGCTCGCCGGGGGGCCCTTCGCCGCGGGGCGGCAGGTTCCGCGCCGTGGGGACCACGGGCGCCGCGGAGGCGTCCTCGCGGGTGAAGCGGTCGGCGCGCGAGCGCCGGGCCGCCCGGGCCCCGATGTGGGGGCCGCGGATCGCCATCGCGTCGGCGTGCATGACGCGCAGCGTGCGCGCATAGCGACGGATGAGATCGAGCTGGGCCTGACCGGGATCACTCATGGGCGATGCGGGCATACCCGACCCTACCGCGGGGATACGCCAGGTTGGACAAACATTGTTCGACCATCGCACCCGAAAGGCGCCCGTCAGTCGTCGCCACGGTCCAGGCGGCGCGCGGCACGGCGCTCCTCCTTGAGCGCCCGGCGCTGCTCGCGCGTCAGCCGGCGGCCGCGCGAGACGTCGGCGCCGCCCATGATGCTGAAGAGCTTGAGGTGCAGCGTGGGGCCGCCGGGGGCGGGGCGCTCACCGCCGAGCCGGACGTCGTTGCCGCCCATCAGGGCGAAGTTCGACACCTCGACGCGCAGGCCATCAGGCACGCGGATGTCGGCCCCGCCCATGATCGAGATGACCCGCAGCTCGGTGTGCTCGGCGGCGAGCTCGACATCGTTGAGGTCGAGGTCGCTGCCGCCCATCACGTTGACGTTGATCGCGCGGGGTGCCAGACGCCAGTGGCCCTTGCGGTCACAGCCGCTCATGAGGGAGATCAGCCAGCGCGCGCCGCCCTCCCCAGGCCGGACGACGACCCCGGAGGCCGGCGCCCCCACCGGGCGGCCGGCGTCGTCGCCCCACACGAGGACGTCGGCGACCAGCATCTCCAGGGTCGCGCGCGTGCGGGCGGCGAAGGCGTGCTGCAGTCGGCCATGATGCCCACGCGATGACCGACCTCCGCGCGCTGCTGGGCCGCCCCTACGCCCTGCGCATGCTGCTCTCCGCGCTCGTCGGCCGGCTGCCCGAGGCCATGATCCCGCTGGCGCTGCTGCTGCTGGTCCGCGCGCACCACGGGTCCTACGGCGCCGCCGGCGCACTGGCGGGCGCGTTCGCGATCGGCGCCGCCGTCGGCGGGCCCATCAGCGGCCGGATCGCCGACCGCCTCGGCCAGCCGGCCGTCCTCGTCGTCGCGGCGGTCGCCCGCAGCGCGGCGCTGCTGGGCATCGTGCTCACCGCCGGCTCGTCGCTGGTCGCCGCGGGCGCTCTCGCCGTGGTCGCCGGCGCGCTCACCCC
>JAWVGD010000613.1:0-3706 GCA_033855515.1 Baekduia sp. | reverse complement strand
AGCTCGCGGACGCCGCCGGCGGAGGCGAGCTCGACACGGGCCTGCAGCGCCGTGAGCATCGCCGGCGGGTCGGCATGGGGCTCGGCGAACGCGAGGTTCCCGCCGATGGTCCCGGCGGCGCGGACGCGGATGTTGGCAACGTGGCGCTCCAGCTCCGCCAGCGCGGGCAGCAGGCGGGCGAGGAGCGGCGACGTCTCGAGCTCGCGATGGGTGGTGGTGGCGCCGATGCGCACGGCGCCGTCGATCTCCCGTACGCCGCCCAGCTCGGGGCAGCGCTTGATGTCGATCAGATGCTCGTAGTCCAGCACCCCCATCTTCAGCGCGAGCAGCAGCTCGGTGCCGCCCGCGTAGAGCGCGCCGTCGTCGCCGAGCTCCCCCCGCAGCGCCAGCGCCTCGGCCAGGGATGCCGGCCGGTGCAGGCGGAAGTCGCTGAGGATCAGCATGCGGCGCAGGCTGGAACTCGCGGAGCCGGTCGCCAGTAGGACAGCATTGGATTTTGGATACTATCACTCCTCATGGTGACGCCGTGCCCGTGAAGAACCCGGCCGAGGACACGCTCGCGTCCGACTGCCGCACGATCGGCGACCTCGTCGAACTGGCCCGCAGGCGCCTGCCCGACGACGTGTGGGACTTCGTGGCCGGCGGTGCCGGCACCGAGGCCACGGTGGCGCGCAACCGCGCCGCGCTCGACGCGCTGCTGTTCGCGCCTCGCGCATTGCGCGGCGTCGGCGTGCCCCGCCTCGCCACGAGCTTCGCCGGCCTCGCGCTGGACAGCCCGCTGATGCTCGCGCCGGTCGGCTCCGTCGCCCTGCTCGATCCGCGGGGCGCCGCCACCTGCGCCCGCGCCGCGCACCGCGCGGGCGTGGCCGCGTGGATCGGCGTGCTCTCCTCGCCATCCCTGGAGGAGGTGGCAGCCGATTCCCCGGGGCCGCTGGCGCTGCAACTCTCGGTCCGCAGCGACCGGGCGCTCGCCCGCGCTCTCGCCGAGCGCGCGAGCGACAGCGGCTACGCCGCGGTCTGCATCACCGTCGACAGCCCCACCGACGGCTGGCGCGACCGCGAGCGCCGCCACCCGCTCGAGCGGCGCGCCGCGCTGGCCGCTCCGAACCTCGACCGGACCGGAGCGGGCCGCGCGGACGGGCGCACCATGACGTGGGAGGACGTCGCGTGGCTGCGCGACGCGGTGGCGCTGCCGTTGGTCCTCAAGGGCATCACGGCCGTGGCCGACGCCGAGCGCGCAGCCGACATCGGGCTCGCCGGGATCATCGTCTCCAACCACGGCGGGCGCCAGCTCGACCACCAGCCGGCGGCGATCGAGTCCCTGCAGCGCATCGCCGACGCGGTCGGCGACCGCATCGAGCTCGCCGTCGACGGATCGATCATGCGCGGCACGGACGTGGTCAAGGCACTCGCCGTGGGCGCCCGCGCGGTGCTCGTCGGCCGGCTGATGTGCTGGGGCCTGGCCGCCGGCGGCGAGGACGGCGTCGTGCGAGCGCTGGAGCTGGTCACCGGCGAGCTGCGCACGACGCTGACCCAGCTCGGCGTCGCCGCCGTCGACGAGCTGTCGCGCGAGCATCTGCTCGACGGCTAGCACGGCGGCAACCGCTCCACGATCGCCTGGGCGCTCAGGACGGCGCCGTACTTGGCGTTGAGGTCGAAGAGGTTGGCCAGGTGCGGTTGCTCGGCGCGATCGAAGCAGCCGTCCTCGGCCACGAAGACGCCGAAGCCCGCCGAGAACGCGTCGACGCAGGAGGCGCGCACGCAGCCCGAGGTCGTCCCACCGCAGACGGCGACGGTCTCCGCGCCCTGCGTTCGCAGGTAGGCCTCCAGCGGCGTCCCGTAGAAGGCGCTCGCCCGCGCCTTCTCGCAGACCCATTCCCCCGCTCCCGGCTCCGCGCCGGCAACGAACTCGTCGGCGTCGGCGCGCCTGCCCGCCGGCTCGCGGGTCGTCGCCCGGCCGATCGCCGCCGGCGTGCGGCGATACGCCCGGGGGTACACGACCGGCGCGCCGGTGGCGCGGAACGCGCCGAGCAGCAGCGCGATCTGGGGGCGCGCCGCCCAGGCACGCTCGCCGCAGCTCGTCGGATGCTCGCGCACCGCCTCGGCCACCGGCTGGGGCCGCGAGCCGACGAAGCCGCGCGTGACGTCGATCACGAGCAGCGCCGTGCGCCCGCCGCCCGCCACGGCGCCCCGGTAGCCGGCGCGCTCATAGAGCCACCGGTCAGCCGGGTCCAGCCACGAGGACCACGCGGGCAGGTCGTCGTGCTCGGACATCGACGCTCAGGCGCGATAGGCGGGCAGGATCTCCTGCGCCCACAGCTCCATCTGACCGAGCAGGTCCTCGATCGAGGGGTACACGAACTTCAGCTCGAAGTGCGTGACGCCCGCATCGACGAACTCCGCCACGCGGCGGCGAACGTCATCCACCGAGCCGAAGATGTGGCGGTCCAGCGCGAACTGGATGTCGTCGACGTCGCGCTCATACGTGTTGCTGCTCGTGCGGACGGTGGGCAGCGCGCGCTCGAGCGCGGCCTCGCGGGTCGGCGCGATCGCGGCGAGCTTCTCGACAGCGATGGTGATGGCCTTCGGGTCGCGCCCGTGCTCGGTGGCGGTCTCGCGGAGGAGCTCCGCCCCGCGCGCCATCTCCGACGGCGACAGCCAGCCGGGGATCCATCCGTCGCCGTACTTGGCCGTGCGCACCGCCGCGTGATCGGTCCACCCGCCCACCCACATCGGCGGATGCGGCGACTGCAGCGGCTTGGGGAACATCTCCGCCTCGGAGAACTGCACGTAGCGGCCGTCGTAGCTGGCCAGCGGCTGCGTCCAGATCGCCTTCATCGCCTGCATGTAGTCGTCGGTCATCGAGCCGCGCCGCGTGGACGAGATGCCGAACACGTCGAACTCGTTGGACTCCATGCTCGCCTTCGAGCCGAGCCCGACTCCGACGATCAGCCGGCCATCGCAGAGCCGATCGAGCGTGGCCGTCTGCTTGGCCGCGTAGATCGGGTTGCGCAGCGGCAGCACCAGGCAGGCGACACCGAGCGTGACGTCCTTGGTCTCGGCAGCCAAGTAGCTCAGCATCATGAGCGACTCGTAGAAGTCCGCCGTCTGGTCGTCGGCGATCGCCTCGGCCGAGCCCGACGAGATGTGGTGACGGTGCATCTCCGAGCTCCACACCACATGGTCGTGAACCCATACGGAGTCGAAGCCCATGCGCTCGGCCTCCTGTGCGGCCCGCACGATGTTCTCCGGGCTCGACAACGGCCCGGAGTTGGGGACCCGCACGCCGAACTGCACCTTCTCCATCGATTGCTCCTTGGACTGCATGGGGGTCATCAAAGGCGTACGCCGGCGGCCTCGACCGCCGGCGGCGCCGTGCGGTCGCCGATCACGAGCTCGAGCACGCGGTCGCGGAGCTCGGAGGCCCGGCGGTTGCCGAGCAGCTCCTGGCGCTGCAGGCGTGGGCGTGGCAGGTCCACGTCGACGACCTCGCGGATCGTGCCCGGGCCGATCGACATGACCGCGATCCGATCCGACAGGAAGACCGCCTCGTCGACGTCGTGGGTGACGAAGACGGTCGTGGCGGAGGTGCGCCGGACGATGTCGGCCAGCTCCTCCTGCAGGCGCATGCGCGTGAACGCGTCCAGCGCCCCGAACGGCTCGTCCATCAACAACACGTCGGGCTCCCCCACCAGCGCGCGGGCCA
>JAWVGD010000612.1:0-2936 GCA_033855515.1 Baekduia sp. | reverse complement strand
CGTCTTCGTCTTCTACGACCGGCTGCTGCATTTCCTCTCGGGGCCGTACGAGCACGTCACCAAAGGCGAGCGCGGGAAGGGGTGCGGCGCGACCGCGACGACCGGCTGCAAGCTCATCGCTACCGGTCCGCTCGAGCCGCTGCTGGTGAGGGTCAAGGTCTCCACCTACGGCGGCATCGCACTGTCGGTGCCATTCGTCTTCTGGCAGATCTGGCGGTTCGTCACGCCGGGGCTGCACAAGAACGAGCGGCGTTACGGCATCGGCTTCCTGATCGCGATCGCAGTGCTGTTCGCGCTCGGCGCCGTGGTCGCCTGGTTCACGGTCGAAAAAGCGCTGGAGTTCCTGCTCGGCGCAGGCGGATCTGGAATCCAGCCGTTCGTCACCGCCGACAAGTACCTGACGCTGGTGACGCTGATGATCGCCGCGTTCGGTGTCGCGTTCGAGTTCCCGGTGCTCCTCGTCTTCTTGTTGCTGGTCAGAGCCGTGAACACCCGCCAGCTCCGAAGCATCCGGCGCTGGATGATCGTCGGGATCGTGACCTTCTCGGCCGTGATCACACCGAGCTCCGACCCGTTCTCCCTATTCTTCATGGCTGTCCCCATGTACCTCTTCTACGAGATCGCGATTGTGATCGGGCGGGTGATGAAACGGTGACGCAGCCATGAGTCCCTCTCGCACCCGCCCCCAGTTCGTTCCGGCCCGTCCGCGTTCGGAGCTCTACACGGCGATCGCGATCGCGGTCGGGATCGTCGCCGGGACGGCATTGGTCGTCTGGCTCATCCGCCCGGGTACGCCGGGCATCCCCGGCGGCGGTGGCCTGTTCAACCGTCAGCCCCGGATGACGGTCCTGGTCATTCTGACGGGCGTGGTCCTCGTCGGCGCGGTGTCGTATCTGCTGCGGGGTCGCCGGCGTCCGAGGCGGCTGGGCACGCGCGGGGCGGTCGCGGTCGGGTCCGCGGGCGCGATCGTGCTCGGGGTCCTGGCCGGAGTCTTCTGGCCGGGAGGCGCGATCCGGCACTGGCCGAAACAGCCCAAGGTCTCGAACACGCCGCCGGTCATCAACCCGGTTTCGGTGCCGACGACCACCCCGGCCACCGGGACGGGTTCGTCGACGACGGTCAAGCCGGGTACGACGGCCACATCGACACCCACGACGGGGGCTCGGACGACAACCACGAAGGCCCGGTGACCCCCGCCGAGATTCGGGCGGCGTTCACGGCGGAGCGGCCGTTTCCCCTCGATCCGTTCCAGGAACGCGCGCTCGACGCGCTCGACAAGGGCCGGTCGGTGCTCGTCGCGGCGCCCACCGGGTCGGGCAAGACGCTCGTTGCCGAGTATGCGATCGCGTGCGCGCTCGCGCAGGGCGCGAAGGCCTTCTACACAACGCCTCTGAAGGCGCTTTCGAACCAGAAGTACGGCGACTTCGTCCGGGCCTACGGCGCAGACCGCGTCGGCCTGCTCACCGGCGACAACGCGATCAACGGTGACGCCTCGATCGTGGTGATGACCACCGAGGTGCTCCGCAACATGATCTACGCGGGCTCGCCGACGCTCGACGGGCTCCGGTACGTCGTGCTGGACGAGGTGCACTATCTGCAGGACCCGTCCCGAGGCGCAGTGTGGGAAGAGGTGATCATCCACCTCCCGCCCGAGATCGACATCGTCGCGCTCTCCGCGACCGTGTCGAACGCGGAGGAGGTCGCGGCGTGGATGCAAACGGTTCGAGGCGCGACAGAGACGGTGATCGAGGAGCGACGTCCGGTCGACCTCGTGCACCTGTATCTCGTCGGCGACCGCAGCGCGCCCGCCCTGCATCTGCTGCCGACGTTCGTCGAGGACGACGGCGATCTGCGGCCCAACCCGGTCGCCACCCGCCTCGACGGCCGGAACGTGCCCGATCGGAGCCAGCGCCGACGCCGCCTCTACAAACCGTGGCGCACCGAGGTGGTCGAGCGCCTGGCCGAGGAGCGCATGCTGCCGGCGATCGTCTTCGTGTTCTCGCGCACGGGTTGCGACCAGGCGGTCGAGCAGTGCCTGGCGTCCGGAATCCGCCTCACCGATGCCGACGAACGGCGCGCGCTGCGCGCCATCGCCGAGCGCCATGTCGAGGCGCTCTCCGACGACGACCTCGACGTCCTCGGCTACGACATGTGGCTGGCCGGTATGGAGGCCGGCGTCGCCGCGCATCACGCCGGGCTCGTACCGCCCATGAAGGAAGCGGTCGAGGAGGGATTCTCGGCCGGGCTCCTCAAGGTCGTGTTCGCGACCGAGACCCTCGCGCTCGGCATCAACATGCCGGCGCGCTCGGTGGTCATCGAGAAGCTCTCGAAGTTCACGGGCGAGCACCACGAGTTCCTCACCCCGGGCGAGTACACGCAGCTCGCGGGGCGCGCGGGACGGCGGGGCATCGACGACGTCGGCTACGTCGTCGTCCTGTGGGACCCGTTCGTGCCGTTCGACCAGGTCGCCGGCCTTGCTTCGCGGCGTACCTACGCGCTGACGTCGTCGTTTCACCCGACGTACAACATGGCCGCGAATTTGGTGCAGCGCTATCCACCTCAGCAGGCGCGCCACCTCCTGAACCTGTCGTTCGCGCAGTTCCACGCCGACCGCGACGTCGTGGCCGTCGAACGAGACCTGGAGCTGCGCCGGGGCCAGCTCGCCGAGGCCGAGGCCGCGGCCGTCCATCCCGCGGGCGACGTACACGACTACCGCCGCCTACTCGCGGAGCTCGACGCGGCACGGCGCGCGGCCCGGGGCCGTTCCGACGGTCGCTTCGAGACGCTCCGCCCGGGCGACGTGGTGATCGTGCCCAAGCGCGGCGGCAAGGTCGTGGTGCTGAAACAGGAGCGGGGGAGCGGACCGGGGCGGGTCCTCGCGCTGACGCAGGGTAAGTCGCTCATCCGCCTGACTCCGCACGACTTCCGGGGTCAGC
>JAWVGD010000611.1:0-2640 GCA_033855515.1 Baekduia sp. | reverse complement strand
GTGCTGGTGGCCTGGGACGGAGAGGTCCGCGCCATGCTGGCGGTCGCCGACACGGTCAAGCGGTCCAGCGCCGCGGCCGTCGGCGAGCTCCGGCGCCTGGGGCTGCGCCCGGTGCTGCTGACCGGCGACAACGAGACGACCGCCCGCGCGGTCGCCGCCGAGGTCGGGATCGAGGACGTCATCGCCGAGGTCCTGCCGGCCGACAAGGCCGCGGTGATCGCCCGCCTGCAGCAGCAAGGCCATGTGGTTGCCATGGTCGGCGACGGCGTCAACGACGCCCCCGCGCTCGCCCAGGCCGACCTCGGCCTGGCGATCGGCACCGGCACCGACGTGGCGATCGAGGCGTCGGATCTGACGCTGGTCTCCGGCGACCTGCTGTCGGCGGCCGACGCCATCCGCCTGAGCCGCGCGACCCTGCGCACGATCAAGCAGAACCTCGCCTGGGCGTTCGGCTACAACGTCGCCGCCCTGCCGCTGGCGGCCGCCGGGCTGCTGAACCCGCTGATCGCCGGCGCCGCCATGGCGCTCTCCAGCGTGTCGGTCGTCGCCAATGCCCTGCGGCTGCGGCGCTTCGCCGGCGGCACCCGCTGATCAGAGGCGCGCCCGCATGTCCGACCCGGTCGAGTGCGTGGGGTCGCCGTCCTCGGGCTCGAGCGACACGTCGACCAGCCGGTAGCGGCGCACGTCGACCGCCACGGGCATGCGGGCGTCGACCGAGCCGTCGGGCCGCACGCGGAAGGTGCCCATCGAGACCATGCGCCCGCGCGCGCCGGCCAGCCACGCCTCGTAGTAGTCGTGGCTGCCGCTGGGCGGCATGCCCGTCCCCCGCAGCTCCGCGCGATCGCCCGAGAGCGTGAGCGTCGCGTGGCCGGTGACGCCGCGCAACGGCTGCAGCGTCAGCGTCGTCGCCGGCACGCGGCCGCGACCCCCGCCCGCCACGAGCGCGAGCACGGCGACCGCCGAGGCTGCCGCCGCCGCGAGCCCGACGCCGGCGAACCGGTGGCGCGGCAGCCAGCTGCGGCGCGGCGCGGCCGGGCGGCGGACGGTCACGGCCCGGTCGTCGTCCAGCGGCGGCGGCACCGCCGGGCGCCAGCCCTCCAGGTCGAGCTCTGCGAGCGTCCCGGCGAGCGCGCGCAGGCGCTCGGTCTCGGCGCGGAAGCGCGGGTCCTCGGTGAGGAGGCGCTCGGCGACCGCGCGGTCGCGCTCGTCGACGAGGTCCAGGACGACGTCGGCCGGACGGACGGGCCAGCGCGCGCTCATGCCGGCGCCTCGGCATCCATCAGCGCGCGCAACCGCTCGAGGCCGCGCACCATTCCGCCCTTGATCGTGCCGAGCGCCAGCCCCGTGCGCTCGGCGATCTCGCTCTGCGACAGCTCCTCATAGAAGCGCAGCTGCAGCAGCATGCGCTCGTCGAGCGGCAGCTGGGCGAGCAGATGGCTCATCCGCCAGCGGTCCAGCATGTCGTCCTGCGGCGCCTCGACCGGCACCTGGGGCAGCCGGTCGGGATCCAGCGGCTCCGGCCGCCTGCGGCGCAGCTCGTCGATGGCCCGGGAGCGCGCGATCGTCAGCAGCCACGTCACCAGCGACCCGCGGGACGGGTCGTAGCGCGAGCCGCGGCGCCAGACCTCGGTGAGCACCTGCTGGAAGACGTCCTCGGCGGCGGACCGCTCGCGCAACACGTGCAGCAGGTACCCGAAGAGCGTCGAGCCGTACTGGGCGTGGATCGTCTCGAGCGCCCGGGCGTCGCCGGCACGCAGGCCGGCGACCAGCCGGCGCTCCGCGCGGGCCGGCGGGCGCGGCCGGCCGGCGACCGTCGCCGGGGGCGGGATCACGTCGTGCACCGTGAGGGCAGGCATCGCACCTTCTCGGTACGGCCCTGCACGCCCAAGCGGTTGTGCCGCGGCCGCCCGCGACGGGCGACGTGGCGCCCGGGCGCTCAACCAGCCGGCGGGGTCACGTCGTAGCTCCAGCGACCATCCACCCCGTTTGGAGGACCACATGTCTCACCGCCGTCTCCTCGCATCGCTCGCCCTCACCGCGGTCGCGGCCGCACCGGTCGCGGCGTCGGCCGCGCCGTCGCCGTCGGCGCCCGCGCAGTCGTCGCAGTCCAAGACCATCGTCGGCGTCGCGGCCGGCGACCCCCACTTCTCGACGCTGGTCAAGCTCGTCAAGAGCGCCGGCCTGGCCGGCACGCTGTCGAAGGGCAGCTACACCGTCTTCGCTCCCACCAACGCCGCGTTCGCCAAGGTCCCCAAGGCCACGCTCACCGCGCTGGGCAAGGACAAGGCCCGGCTCAGGGCCGTGCTGCTCTACCACGTCGTCAAGGGCCGCCTCCCCGCCTCGAAGGTCGTCGGCCTGCCGTCGGCCAAGACGGTCAACGGCGCGCCGATCACGATCGCCGTCCGGGGCACGAGCGTGCTCCTCAACGGCACCGCGAAGGTCACGAAGACCGACATCGGTGCCTCCAACGGCATCGTGCACGTCATCGACGAGGTGCTGCTGCCGCCCGCGAGGTAGCGCCGCCACGGGACGGGCCGGGGCGTCGTTCGCCGCCCCGGCCCGCCGGGTCCGGTGCCGGCCAGCGCCCGGTCGCGGGAGCGTCTGCCACGATGCGACCGATGCTGATCGCCGCCATCCCCA
>JAWVGD010000610.1:0-4774 GCA_033855515.1 Baekduia sp. | reverse complement strand
CGCCACGGGCGTTGGCCGCCAGGAGCGCCCCGAAGGCGAGCCGGTCGTAGCTCGCGAAGATCGCGTCGGGCGGGGTGGGCCGGCTCAGGAGCTCGGAGGCCGCCGCGTAGCCGGCGCTCTCGGTCAGTTGCTGATCGGTCTTCGTGATGAGCGGATCCATGCCGTGCTCGGCACACCATGCGCCGTACGCCCGCTCGACGTCGACGCTGTAGGAGATGACCGTCGGCGTGGTCATCAGGGCGATCCGCTCGGCCCCGCGGCGGGCCAGGTGATCGAGGACGGACCGCGTGCCCGCGTCGTGGTCGTTGTCGACCCACGCCCGGCCTGGGTCGTCGCCCACCACCCGTCCGGTCGTGACGAGCGGCATCGACGCCTCGCGCAGCTCCTCGACCAGCGGATCGCCCTGGACCGGGTCGACGATGATCGCCCCGTCGACGGCGACGCCGACCGCGGCGCCGAGGCCCACCTCGGAGGGCGTGAGCACCAGGGCGTAGCCGCGGTCGAGCGCGGCCGCCGAGGCCGCGGCCGTCAGATACGTGAAATACGCGAAGTCCGAAAGCGCGAAGCGGACGTCGGCGGGCTGGGAGATGACGAGCCCCAGCAGCCCGGTCTTGCCGCCCGCCAGGTTGCGGGCGGTCGCGTTGGGGCGATAGCCGAGCTGCTGCGCGATCTCGTGGACCCGGTCGCGTGTCTCCTGGGGGAGGCGGCCCTTGCCGTTGAGGGCATGCGACACGGTGGTGACGGAGACGCCGGCCGCCGCCGCCACCTGGCGAATGCCCACACGTCGATTGCCTTCGGCCACGCCCGCAACGTAGCCGAAGACACCTTGACATGCAAAAACGGTTTGCTTAGGCTCGCGCCGGTCAGTTGCAAAACCGTCTTGCCATCAGGAGAGATAAGGGTATCCATGTCGGTAGCTCCCGCTCAGAATGACCCCACGATGTGGACGAGCCTGCTCCACGCCGGCCTGGTCAGCTCGTTCATGCGCCTCCCGTTCGTCGCGCCGGACTCCGAGGCGCTGCTCGCGGCGGGTGCCCGGGCCGGGGTCTACGGGCTGCCGTTCGACGCGACCAACATCAGCCGAACCGGCGCGAACTACGGGCCGCGCGGCATCCGCGAGGTCTCCTGCCAGTTCCTGCCCTACAACGCGACGCTCGACTTCGACCTGATCGCGGCGCTCAACCCCGTCGACTGCGGCGACTGCGACGTCGTGCTCGCCAACGCCGAGAAGACCTTCGCCCGCGCCCAGGCCGACATCGGCGCGATCATCGACGCCAACGCGCTCCCCGTCACGCTCGGCGGCGACCACTCGATCACGATCCCCGCCGTCCGCGCGGTGCGCGAGCGCGTCTCCGACCCGGGCCTCGTGCTCGTCGACATGCACCTGGACACCGCGCCCGACGTGGGCGGGGAGGAGCTCAACCACTGCTGCCCGGTCACCCGCGCGGTCGACGCCGGCTTCGATCCCGCCAAGATCGCGCTGGTCGGCATCTCGGGCTGGATGAACCCCCGCACCGAGATCGACTACTGCCGCAAGCACGGCATCACCGTCATCTGGCTCGAGGACATCTGGGAGCGCGGGGCCGCATGGGCCGCCGAGCGCGCCCGCGAGGTCGCGGGCGCGGGCGACGGCATCTACCTGTCCTTCGACGTCGACGCGCTCGACGCCGCCTACGCCCCCGGCACGTGCTGCCCGTCGCCGGGCGGCCTCACCAGTCGCGAGGCCATCGAGATCGTGCGCGGCGTCTCCCGCGAGGGCCTGCTCGGCGTGGACGTCGTCGAGGCCGCGCCGAGCCTCGAGGCGACGCCCTCCACGTCGCTGATCGCCGGCCGCGTGGCGATCGAGGCAATGGCCTTCCACGCCGGCGCGGGCAACGCCCGCTGACCCATGCAGGTCCTCCTCGGCCAGCTCTGCCCGGTTCCCGCTGACGTCGCCGCCAACGTCGGCGCGATCACCGGTGCCCTGGCGGAGTACGCGGAGGCCGAGCTGGCCGTGTTCCCGGAGCTCTTCCTCGGCGGCTACGACCTCGCCCGCGTGGCCGAGCTGGCCACCGACGTGGCCGGCCCGGTGATCGGGGAGCTGCGCGCCGCCGCCCTCGGCGCCCGGACCGCGCTGGTCGTGGGCTTCGCCGAGGCGCTCCCGGACGGCGGCGTTGCCAATGCCGTCGCCTGCATCGACGCCGACGGAAGCCTTGCGGCCATCTACCGCAAGGCCTATTTGTTCGGCGCCGGCGAGCGAGCGGCGTTCGTTCCGGGCGAAGCGCTGCGCATCGCCGAGCTCGCCGGGCGCCGCGCCGGGCCGCTCGTGTGCTTCGACATGGAGTTCCCCGAGCCGGCCCGCGCCCTGGCGCGCGCCGGCGCCGATCTCCTCATCACGGTCGCGGCGAACATGGACCCCTTCGGGCCTGACCACGCGCTCGTAGCCCGCGCGCGGGCGCTCGAGAACCGGCGTCCCCACGTCTACGTCAATCGCTGCGGCGGCGAGGCGGGGTTGACCTTCGCCGGCGGCAGCGCCGTGATCGGACCCGACGGGTCCGTGCAGCACCAGCTCGGCCGCGAGCCGCGACTGGCGTGCGTCGAGCTGGCGGACGCGCCCGCCATGGGCTCGGACGCCGACTACCTGCAGCACCTCCGCCCGGATCTGGCGGTGGAGGCCGATCAGCCCATCCCCACTCACGGAGGCACCTCATGAGCGCCCACACCACCGACACGCCGTCAGCGGCACCAGCGCCCGGGCTGTTCACGCGCAAGGCCACCGGCCTCGTGCGCGAGGGTCGCACGCGCGATGCCTTGTTCTACAACCTGCTGTGGTCCAGCGTGGCGCTCACGTTCGCGTTCTACTGGCTGTTCGCGGCGTTCTACCCGGGCTCCAACGCCATGCTCTCGTTCCTCATCGCTGCAGGCCTCGGGCTGCCCGGCGCGTTCCTGTACGCCATGCTCACGCAGCTCATGCCCCGGACCGGCGGCGACTACGTGTTCAACAGCCGGTCGCTGCACCCGTCGGTCGGCTTCGCCGGGAACTTCAGCTACTCGTTCTGGCTCGCGGTGGTGATCGGCGTCTACACGACCTACATCGCGTCCTACGGCTTCGGCGCCTTCGGCCGCATGATGGCCGGCTACGGCGCGGGCTCGGGATGGCTGAGCTTCGGCGACTGGTTCTCGACCTCCGCCGGGCTCTTCATCACGGGCACCGTCATGCTGCTGCTGTCGGCGACGATGTTCGCGCTCGGCGGAGTGCGCCTGTTCTTCCGCGTCCAGGCCGCCTGCTTCGTGCTGTACCTCGTGGGCGCGATCCTCGTCCCGGTGCTCGTCGGCATCTTCCAGGGCCACAGCGGCTTCCTGGCGAACTTCGACGACTACGGCGCGAACCTGGGCACCACCGGCGCCACGGCCGCGCTGGCGGGGTCGGCCAACAAGGCCGGCTTCGCGCACGCCGGGTTCAGCTGGGAGATGACCCTCAAGGCCGTGTCGGTGTTCTGGTTCATCTTCGGCTTCATCTTCTCCAGCAACTACTTCGCCGGGGAGATCCGCCTCGCCAAGCGGACCCACCTCTACTCGATGCCGGGCGCGGTGCTGCTGGCGGTCGTCGTGCTGCTGATGCTGATTCCGGCCTTCACCCACATCGTCGGCTACGACTTCGCGTCGCAGCTCGGGCTCGCCGACCCGGCGGCCTACGGCTTCAGCGCCGGTGCCCCGGCATACCCGGAGCTGGTCGGCATCGCCTCGGGCAGTCCCGTCATCGCCGCCATCGCGATCATCGGGTTCACGATCGGGATGGCCGTGTGGCTGCCGCAGACGATCATGCTCGTCAGCCGCAACATGTTCGCGTGGTCCTTCGACCGCGTCGTGCCGGAGCGGCTCTCCTACGTCGACCGCCGCTCGCGCTCTCCCATCGTCGCCATCGCCGTCATGCTCGTCGTGAGCATCGCCAGCACCGCGGTGTACGCGTTCACCGACTGGCTGAGCTCCCTGTCGGCGCTGCTGGGCCTCTCGCTGCCGTTGCTCGTGACCGCCATCTCGGGGACGTTGCTGCCCTTCCGGCAGCGGGCACTGGTCGAGAACTCCCCCTACAGCCGCCGGATCGCCGGGGTGCCGATGCTGACCCTGGTCGGCTCGCTCGCGACGCTGGGCTTCGCGGCGGCGATCGGCGTGCTGCTGTGGGACCCGGGCTCGGGCGCCAGCCTGAGCCAGAACCCGGGCCGGGTGGCGCTCGTCGTGGGCGTGTACCTCGTGGGCCTGGTCGGCTGGTTCGTGGCACGGGCGATCCGGCGCACCCAGGGCGTCGACATCGACCTGGCCTACCGCGAGCTGCCGGCCCAGTAGAGGCTGTCGCCGATGAGCCTCTTCCGACGCAAGGACCGGGGCGGGGGGCCGGCCACCCGGCTCTACTACGCGTCCGACATCCACGGCTCCGAGGTGCTGTGGCGCAAGTTCCTCAACGCGGCGGCGGCCTACCGCGCCGAGGTGCTCGTCATGGGCGGCGACGTGACGGGCAAGGTCGTCGTCCCGCTCGTCGAGGGGCCTGCCGGCTTCCACGTCGAGCTCTTCGGCCAGAGTCAGGACGTCGCCCTCGGCGACGTCGAGGAGATGGAGCACCGGATCCGGTCCAACGGGATGTACCCCCACCGGATGACGGCCGGCGAGGTGGCCCGGGTGGCGACGCTCGAGGAGGACGCCAAGGAGGAGTGGTTCGCCGGCGTGATGCGCGAGACGTTCGACGCGTGGCTCGCCCTCGCCGACGAGCGGCTCGACGACGACACCCGCTGCTTCGTCA
>JAWVGD010000609.1:0-9093 GCA_033855515.1 Baekduia sp. | reverse complement strand
AGACCAAGGAGCAGATCAAGCAGGAGCTCGTCGCCACCTACGGCGACCGCGTCCTCGCGCTCCCCAAGAGCAAGGGCTTCGGCCTGGTCGCCTACCTCGTCCCGATCTTCCTGGCGCTCCTGGCGCTTGCGGCCCTCGCCGTCCTCCTGCCCCGCTGGCGCGACAACAAGCGCAACGGCCCCCCGAGCGGCCCCGGCCTGAACGGCAACGGCAACGGCGCCGCCGCCGTGAGCGCAGCAGACGCCCGGCGGCTCGAGGAAGATCTCGCCCGCTACGACGTCTGACCGGCAGACCCCGAACGCCCACCGCCCCCATGCTCGCCGCCGCCACCGCCGCCACCAACTCGGTCGACACGACCGTCTTCGCCGCCTTCGCCGTCGGCTTCGTCTCGTTCATCTCCCCCTGCGTGCTCCCGCTCGTCCCGGGCTACCTGAGCGCGATCTCCGGGGTGACGATCGACGAGATGCGCGGCGAGGAGCGTCCCGTGGGCAAGGTGCTCGGCCCGGCCCTCATCTTCTGCCTCTCGTTCACCATCATGTTCGTCGCGCTGGGCATGTCGGCGACCGGGATCGGGTCGACGCTCAGCAACCACCAGGACACGCTGAACCGCATCGCCGGCTGGCTGATCGTGGTCCTGGGCGTCTTCTTCGTCAGCACGCTGTTCATCCCGCGCCTGAACCGCGACTTCCGCCCCGAGGCGCTGATCCGCCGCGCCGGCGCAGGCGGACCCGTCATCGCCGGCCTGGCCTTCGCGGTCGCCTGGACGCCATGTGTGGGGCCGACACTCGGCTCGATCATCATCGCGGCCTCGACGTCGGACACCGTCGGCAAGGGCGGCGTGCTGCTGGCCTGCTACTCGCTCGGGCTGGCGATCCCGTTCCTCATCACCGCGGTCGCCTTCGACCGGGCGACCACCGCGTTCCGCTGGCTCCGCGATCGCCACGTGCTGATCACCGCCATCTCGGGCGCCGTGCTGATCATCATGGGCGTGCTGATCCTCAGCGGCGAGCTCACGACGCTCAACCAGAAGGCCCAGCACACGCTGTCGGGCCTCGGGCTCGACTTCCTCTACAACTTGTAGACGCGCCGCAGCGCGTGGCGCATCGGCGCCCTACCTACATCTCCTGCGGCGCCGACACGCCGAGCAGGTCCAGCGCACGGGCGATCGTGCGCTGGGTCGCGACGCTCAGCGCCAGCCGGAACGACTCGAGGTCGTCGGGTTCGGCGTCGAGCACCGGGCAGTCGCGGTAGAACGCCGAGAACACCTGGGTCAGCTCCAGCGCATAGCTGGCGATGCGGTGGACCGCACGGCGCTGCGCCGACTCGACGGCCTCCTCGGGCCACGACAGAAGCTTGCTGATCAGCGCCCGCTCGGACGGGTGCAGCCGCAGGTCGGTGCCGAAGCCCACCGACCCGGCGGCGGCCAGCGCGGCGTCGACGCGATCGGACCCCGCCTTGCGCAGCATGCGCGCGATCCGCGCGTGGCCGTATTGCACGTAGTAGACGGGGTTCTCGGCCTTCTCGCTCTTGGCGAGCGCCAGGTCGACCTCGATGGTCGTGTCGTGCGAGCGGTTCAGCAGGAACCAGCGGGCGGCGTCGACGCCGATCTCCTCGACGAGCTCGTCGAGCGTCACGAACTCGCCCGCGCGCTTGCTCATCGACACCTTCTCGCCGCCCCGCACGAGGTGCACGAACTGCATGATCAGCAGGTCCAGCGCCTCGGGCCGGCCGCCCAGCGCCTCGTAGGCCGCGCGCATCCGCGCGATGTAGCCGTGGTGGTCGGCGCCCAACACGTACACCATGCGATCGAAGCCGCGCTCGCGCTTGTTCTGGGCGTAGGCGATGTCGGATGCGAAGTACGTGTGCTCGCCGGTCGAGCGCTCCAGCACGCGGTCCTTGTCGTCGCCGAAGTCGACCGTCCGCAGCCACAGCGCGCCGTCGGACTCGTAGGAGTGCCCCTGCTCGGCCAGGACCGCGAAGCCGCGGTTGACCCCAGAGACGCCGTCGGGACCAGCCTCGTGCAGCGACTTCTCGCTGAACCACACGTCGAACTCGACGCCGAAGGCGTGCAGCGACGACTTCGCCCGCTCCACCATCATCGCCACGGCCTCCGCGCCGACGTCCTCGACCGGCCGCGTCGCGGCATCGCGGATCTCGAGCGCCAGCGTCGCGACGTAGTCGCCGACGTAGCCGTCCTCGGGAACCTCCTGCCCGCGCGCCCGCGCCTGCACCGAGCGCCCGAAGTTCGCCACCTGGGAGCCGTAGTCGTTGATGTAGAACTCGCGCGTGACGTCGTGGCCGACGAACGAGAACAAGCGTGCGAGCGCGTCGCCGTAGGCCGCGTTGCGGGCGTGGCCGACGTGCAGGGGGCCCGTGGGGTTGGCCGAGACGAACTCGACGTCGACCTTCTCGAACACGCCCGCCGCGCCGGCGCCGAAGCGGTCGCCCGCCTCCAGCACGTGGCCGAGTGCGTCGGCGTACCAGGCGTCGCTGAGGAACAGGTTCAGGAAGCCTGGACCCGCCACCTCGACGTGATCCAGCGACGCGCCCAGGCCGCGGGCGAGCTCCTCGGCGAGCCGGTCGGCCACGTCGCGCGGCTTGGCGCGCATGACGGGCGCCAGGAGCATCGCCGCGTTCGTCGCGTAGTCGCCGTGCTCGGCCTGGCGCGGGCGCTCGAGCGTGGGCCGGCCCTTGGTGGCGGGCGCGTCGGCGCCGGCGGCGGCGGAGGCCGCGCGCTCGACGGCGTCGCGGAGGTCGTCGACGGGATGGGTCACGGCTGAGGGGCTCCGGCGTGCGTGGTGGCGAAGAGGGCTTCGAGGCGGTCCAGGGTGCGGGGGGTTCCCATGGCCATGATGACGTCCCCGGCGCACAGCACGGTCTCCGCCTGCGGCTGGGGCTGGAAGCCGCCGTCCACCTGACGGAGCCCGACGATGTAGGCGCCGCCCCGGATGTCGCCGATCGTCTGCCCCACGCCGCTGCACCCGCCGGCCACGAAGATCTCCTCCATCCGGTACTCGGCCGCGACGTCGCGCACGCCCGAGACCTGCGGATGCAGCGCCAGGCGCGCCATCTCCACGCCGGACGCCTTGTAGGGCGAGATCACGCGCGATGCCCCCGCGCGGAACAGCTTGCGCTCGGAGTCCTCCTGGGAGGCGCGCGCGACGATCGCGATCTCGGGGCTCAGCTCCCGCGCCGTGAGCGTGATGAAGACGTTCTCGGCGTCGGAGTCGACGCAGGCGATGACGGCGCGCGCCCGCTCGATCCCGGCCTGGCGCAGCGCGCGATCGTCAGACGGCTCGGCCTCGATGAACCGCACGCCGACGCCGGAGGCGAACTCCCGGTTGGCGGGGTCGGCGTCGATGACGACATACCGCGCCCCGGCGCCCCGCAGATCGCGCGCCACCTGCCGCCCCACGCGACCGAAGCCGCAGATGATGAAGTGGTCGGTGGTGGCATCGATCATCCGCTGCATCCTACGGGCGGAGAGCAGGTCGGACACGTGGCCGGCGACCAGCAGCTCGGTCACCGAGACGAGGCCGTAGAAGAGCGTCCCGACGCCGAGGACGGTCAGGATCACGCGGATGATCTCGACCCCGATCGAGTGGTCGGGTGGGTAGGCGCCGGTCGTGGCGACGACGTCCAGGGCGTGCAGGAAGCCGACCCAGAAGCTGACGTGCTCGACCAGCATCAGCGCGATCGAGCCGGAGACGATCAGCGTCGCGATCCCGAGCCCGAGCCGCGCGAGGCGCGCGAGGAACTGCTGCAGCTCGCGCTCGGCGCGGGTCCGGGGCGTGCGGGCGTTGTCGGGGGCGGCCATCAGTAGTGGTAGGGCTCTCCGGCCAGGATCTTGTGGGCACGGTAGACCTGCTCGAGCAGGACGACCCGGGCGAGCTGATGGGGCAGCGTCATCGGCCCGAACGACAGCCGGTGGTCGACCCGCGGCAGCTCGACGCCCCCGAACGCGCCGCCGATGACGAAGTACACGTCGCGCCCGTCCATCCGCCGCTCCTCCATCCAGCGGCTGAAGGCGACCGAGTCCATGGTCTCGCCGCGGCTGTCCAGCAGCGAGACGAAGGCCCGCTCCGGGATGCGCCGGGCGACCTGGTCGTCCTCGCGCACCTCGAGGAGCTCGACGCGCGCCTGACCGCCCAGCAGCTTGCGGTAATGCTGGACGTCATCCGCGTACGGGGGCTTGATCCGCCCCACGGCCAGCACGACGATCTTCATCAGGTTGCGATACTGGCATGCATGGCTGACGAGCACCACGGGCCCGAGCGTCACATCAACATCCACTTCGACCCGGCCCAGATGGCGGGGCATTACGCGAACTTCGCGAACGTCAGCCACTCCGACTACGAGTTCACGGTGACGTTCGCCCGCGTCGACCACGAGGTCGAGGACGAGGAGATCCCCGGCGTGGTGGTCACCCGCGTGAACCTCTCGGCGAAGTTCATGCGCGAGCTCATCGACGCGATGCAGGACAACTACTCCAAGTGGGAGACCCGCGAGGGGATCAAGAACCTCCCCGAATACGGAGGACCGAGCGAGAGCGAGGGGCCGCCGCACGACGAGGACGCATAGCGCCCGCGCGAGACCAGCGCGCACAGACTGCAGCACGCGGCAACACGGCGCCCAGCGGAGTCGGTGCCCGGACGCCCGCGGTAGCCTCACGGGAGGCTCGGGGTGCCAGGCGGTGCCCCATTTCGCATGCGCATCGCAGTCCTCTCCGACATCCACGGCAACTTCCATGCCCTCGAAGCGGTCCTCTCGGACGTGGAGCGCGAGGACGTGCACGCGGTGTGGTGCCTGGGCGACGTCGTGGGCTACGGCGCCGATCCCAACGACTGCTGCGCCAAGATCCGCGACGAGGCCGACATCGTCCTCGCCGGAAACCACGACATGGCCGTCACCGGCGACCTGTCGCTGGAGGAGTTCTCCCGCGGCGCCGCGATCGCCGCCCGCTGGACCCAGGAGGTCCTGCGTCCCGAGCACGCGTCCTGGCTGCGCGGCCGGGCCGCCGTGGGCGAGGCCCGCGACCTCGGGCTCTACCACGGCTCACCGCGCGATCCCGTGTGGGAGTACGTCCTGAGCTCGCTGCTGGCCGAGCTGTGCTTCGACGCGATGGGCCCGCGCGTCGGGCTCGTCGGCCACTCCCACGTCGCGCTGTCGTTCGTGCGCCCCGAAGGCGAGCCCGCCACGGGCGAGCCGCGGCGCGCCGGCGACGCCGTGGATATCTCGACCGGCGAGTGGATCCTCAACCCCGGCAGCGTCGGGCAGCCGCGCGACGGCGACTCGCGCGCGGCCTGGATGCTGCTGGACCTCGATCTGTGGCGCGCCCAGTGGCGGCGCACCGAGTACGACATCTCCGGCGCCCAGGCCGCGATCCGCAACGCCCGCCTGCCCGCGTCGCTGGCCGAGCGGCTGGAGTACGGCCAGTAGTGCGCGCCGCCCTGCCCCCCATGATCGCGCTGCTGCTCGGCGTCCTCGCGGCGCTGGCGGTCGGCTGCGGCAGCCGCTCCAACCTGATTCCCAGCGGCGACGCGACGAATCTCAAGGCGCAGCTGGCACAGATCAAGCAGGACGTCGCCGCGGGCAACTGCAGCGGGCTGGAGACCGCGATCCAGCAGGTCCACGACGACGCGGCCGCGCTGCCCTCGCAGGTCGACAAGCGGCTGCGCAGCCGCATCAACGACGGCATCCAGGCGTTGGAGAACACAGCGGGCACCGACTGCCGCGCCGCGAAGGCCGCCCAGACCACGACCCAGACGCAGACCCAGACGACCGAGACCACCCCGACCGTCACCCAGACCCAGCCGAGCGAGACGACGACCACGCCGACGACCACCCAGCCGACCGACACGACGACCGCGCCGACCACCACCGAGCCGACCACGACGGCGACGACGCCCACGACGCCCGACAGCGGCACGCCGAGCCCGCCCGCCGACAACGGCGGCACCCCCGGCGGATCGGTCCCGTGATGGCCGGCCAGAGCATCGCGGGTCGCTACGAGCTGGGTGAGCGCCTCGGCCTCGGCGGCATGTCGACGGTCCAGGTCGCCTTCGACTCGCGCCTGGAGCGCTACGTCGCGGTCAAGCTGCTCGCCGAGCACCTCGCCGACGATGCGCAGTTCGTCACGCGCTTCCGCCGCGAGGCGCTCGCCGCGGCGCGCCTGGTCCACCCCAACATCGTCCAGGTCTTCGACTTCGGGCTCGACGAGGCCTCCGGGCGCCACTACATCGTCATGGAGCGGATCGTCGGCCCGTCGGGCGCGCAGGTGCTGCGCGAGCGCCGGCGGCTGCCGGTCGACGAAGCGGTCGACTGGATCGCCCAGTCCTGCCGCGGCCTGGAGTACGCGCACCGCAACGGGCTCGTGCACCGCGACGTCAAGCCCGGCAACCTCCTGCTGTCCGAAGGCGACGGGACGGTCAAGCTCGCCGACTTCGGGATCGCCAAGGTCTCCAGCGAGGAGTCCTCGATCACCCAGGTCGGCTCGGTCCTGGGCACGGCCGCCTACCTCGCGCCCGAGCAGGCCGCCGGCGAGGAGGCCGGGCCCGCCGCCGACCTCTACGGCCTCGGCGTCGTCGCCTACCAGATGCTCGCGGGGCGGCTGCCGTACGAGGCGGCGTCGCTGACCGAGCTCGCGCTCAAGCAGCAGCGCGAGGTGCCGGCGCCGCTGCACCACGTCGACCCGTCGATCCCGCCGGCCCTGAGCGCAGCGGTCGAGAAGGCGCTGGCGCTCGACCCGCGCCGCCGCCACACCAGCGCCGACACGATGCGCCAGGCCGTCCTGGACGGCGCCAAGGGCATCGGCGACGACAACCACGCGACCCGGATCGCGCCCGCCGACGCCACGTCGGCCACCACCGTCCTGCGCGGCGAGCCGGGCACCGGCCCGATGATCGTCCCGCGCGAGCCGCGGTCCCCGCGCCGCGCCGCCGCGCCCGCCGCCTACCCCGAGGCCCTCCCGCCTGCCGCGGCGCGTGGCAGCCGTCGCAACCGGGCCGCGCCCGCGTCTGCTCCGGCCGCCCGGCGACCCACGCGGCGCCGCGGCGCCGTGCGGCGCCTGGTGACGATGCTGCTGCTCCTGCTGGTGCTGGCCGGCGCGGGCGCCGCCGCCTACGTCGCGACGTCGACGGGCAGCAGCTCGGTGCAGCTGCGCAAGGTCACCTACGACCGGGCCAACCAGGTCGTGGACGAGGTCACGCAGCTCATCAACGACAACACGCAGTAGCGGCCCGCGTCGCCCTGCGCGGGCGCACCGCCGCACCCGCCCCGGGCGGTCCATAGGCTGTCGCCCCATGGCTCGCGAGACCTACGACGTCGACGGCAAGGTCGTCCTCATCACCGGCGCGGCGCGCGGGATCGGCCTGGAGGCCGCCAAGCGCGTCTACGCCCGCGGCGCCCACGTGGCGCTCGTCGGGCTGGAGCCCGAGGAGCTCGAGGCCGCGGCCGCGGCGCTCGGTGACCGCGCCGCCGCCTTCCACGCCGACGTGACCGACTGGGAGCAGATCCAGGCCGCCGTCGACGGCGCCGTCGAGCGCTTCGGCGGCATCGACGTCTGCATCGCCAACGCCGGCGTCGCGAACGTCGGGACGATCGGCGGCATGGCCGTCGAGGACTTCGAGCGCGTCATCGAGGTCAACCTGCTCGGGGTCTGGCGCACGATCCGCACCGCGCTTCCGCACGTCGTCGCCCGACAGGGCTACGTCCTGCCGGTGTCCTCGATGTCGGCGGTCATGCACCTGCCGCTGATGGGTCCGTACACGATGGCCAAGGCCGGCGTGGAGGCGTTCGCCGACGCGCTGCGGATGGAGGTCGCCCACACCGGGACCAAGGTCGGCGTCGCCTACTTCAGCTTCATCGACACCGACATGGTCCGCGACTCCTTCGCGCATCCCGCCGCCGCGCTGAGCCGCAAGGCGTCGCCGGGCTTCATGACCCGGCCGATCCCGCTCAGCGCCGCGGGCGACGCGATCGAGCGCGGCATCCTCGGCCGGCAGCGGACGACCTACGCGCCGCGCTGGTCGGGGATCCTCATCGCCCTGCGCGGGGTGGCCCAGCCGCTGGTCGAGCGCGGGATGCTCGCCAAGCCCGAGGACCACATCGCGGCGATCAAGGCCGCCCAGGCCGCCGAGCAATCCGAGGGCGAGGCCCCGACCGGCACGCGCGTCACCGCGCGCTACCGCCGCGCCGATGCGCCCACCGGCAAGCTCCCGCGCGTCGGCTCCGGCGGCTGAGGGCCCCCCGAGGCTGGCCGCGAGGCCGGCGGGCCGGGCGGGCGCGCAACGCCCCGGAGCGATGAGTTTCCGGTGCCTGCACCGTTACAGCGAAGGAGATGCCCATCGACGACCCGACGGTCCTCGCTGCCGTGCCCGCCTCCGACGTGGCGGCGTTCGCGGCGCTCGCCGAGCGCCACCGGCGCGGTCGTGCGTTCGAGCTGCCGCCCACCTGGTGATGCTCGCCGCCGACGGAGACCCGCCGCTCTTCGTCGCCGGTGCCGTGCTGCCCGCGGGCTTCGTGCGGCGCGAGATCACGGTGGCGCCGCGGACCTCGCGTCCGTACGATGCGGCCGAGTGGCGGGACTCGCTCGTGGTCGTCGAGCGCGGAGAGATCGAGGTCGAGTGCCTGCGCGGCGGCAGCCGCCGGTTCGCGCGGGGCACCGTCATGTGGCTGACAGAGCTCTCCCTGCGCGCGATCCACAACCGCGGCGACGAGCCCGTGATCCTGGTCGCCGTCGCCCGCCGCCCGACCGGCGACCGATGAGTTTCGCCGCCGCCGGCGGTTCCAGGACCTAAGACCCTTCTCCCCCTCCCCCGAAAAGCCCAGGAGCACCGACGTGACCGAGCAGATGACCGACCGACAGCGCTGGATGGCGCTCTACGTGCTGTGCGCCGGGATGTTGATGATCGTCCTCGACGCGACGATCGTGAACGTCGCGTTGCCCTCGATCCAGGACGACCTGGGCTTCTCGCAGAGCAACCTGGCCTGGGTCGTCAACGCGTACCTGATCGCGTTCGGCGGCCTGCTGCTGCTGGCCGGTCGCGTGGGCGACCTGATCGGTCAGCGCCGCATCTTCCTGATCGGGCTGGG
>JAWVGD010000608.1:0-3762 GCA_033855515.1 Baekduia sp. | reverse complement strand
CCGGCGCTGCGTGCGGAGCAGCAGCGCTGCGGCGACCACGACGGCGATGACGGCGGCGATGTCGGCGTAGCGGAAGGCGTGGTGCACCGTGTCCCAGTTGCTGCCCAGCG
This sequence comes from Baekduia sp., assembly GCA_033855515.1. GTDB lineage: Bacteria > Actinomycetota > Thermoleophilia > Solirubrobacterales > Solirubrobacteraceae > Baekduia. The sequence goes on along the minus strand of JAWVGD010000608.1, from coordinate 3,652 downwards.
CCCAGCCAGCGCCCGCGAAGGCGAAGCACCAGATCGCCGAGGCCGCGCTGGTGAGCGCGACGTACGGTCGCAGCGGGAACTCGAGCACGCCCGCCGGGATGGAGATGAACGAGCGCACGAGCGGCGTGAGCCGCCCGAGGAACACGGCCATCGTCCCGTGCCGGTTGAACCACGCCTCGGCGCGCGCGAACCGCTCGGGCCCGAGGTGCAGCCAGCGGCCGTGCCGTTCGATGAGCTCACGGCCGCCGCGGCCGCCGACCCACCAGCCCGCGACCGAGCCCGTCAGGTAGCCGAGCGTGCCGGCGAGCGACATGATGAGGTACTCGGACAGGCCTTGGTTCCCGCCGCCACCCAGCGCGCCGGCAGCGAGCGCGCCCGCGAGGAGCATCGTCAGCTCGCCGCCGACGGGCAGGACCGCGTCGACCGCCATGACCGCGAAGACCCCGAGCACGCCGTGGTGGACGACCAGGTCCTGCACGGTCGACGTGAGGCTGGCGAGCGGCAGGACGAGCGCGCTCATGATCGCGGGAGGCGGGCCGGTGACAAGGGGGCGTTCGGATGCACCGACGCAGGGTCGCCTTCGAAGATGAGGGGCAGATGAGAGGGGCCTCACGGGTGGCTGAGGGCGCCCGTGAGGCGCATCGCGCCGGCTAACCCAATGCCAACGTCGCGGGACATCGACGGCAACCGCTCCGCTCCTATGTTGCCGATCGTCAACCGGATCGGATCGGACCTCCCCATGAGCTTCATGACCAACCCACCGCCCTTGGGCTCCTTCGGCCAGAAGCTCGCGCCCGGCGCCCTGGCCGGCCTCACGATCGTGCTCCCCTGCTTCGACGAGGCCGAGAACCTGGCCGACGCCGTCCGCCACGCGACCCTCGTGGCCGAGCGCTACGCCGCCGAGCACGAGATCGTCGTCGTCGACGACGGCAGCACCGACGCCACGCTCTCGGTCGCCGGGACGCTCGCCTCGCACGACCCGCGCGTGCGGCTCATCGTCCACAGCGACAACCTCGGCTACGCCGCCGCGCTCCGCACGGGCATCGCCGCCGCGCGCGAGCCGTGGGTGCTCCTGATCGACGCCGACCTGCAGTTCGACATCGGCGAGCTCGCGGCGTTCCTGCCGGTCGCGCCCACCTCGGACCTCGTCGTCGGCTGGCGGATCCTGGCGCAGGGTCCGATCGGCCGCCGCCTCGGCGGAGCGGTGTGGTCCGCCATCACGCGCGCCGCGCTCGACCTGCCGGTCCGCGACCCCGACTGCGCCTTCCGGCTCGCGCGCCGGGAGCTGCTCGACCAGCTCGACCTGCACGCCGGCGGCGCGCTCTTCGGCGCCGAGCTCGTGGCCAAGAGCGCCGCCGGCGGTGCGCGCGTGACCGAGGTACCCGTCCACCACCGCATCCGGGTCGCCGGCCGGCAGGACGGCTCCGGCGCGCGGCTCTCGTTCGGGACGTTGCGCGAGTTGCTCGGCCTGCGGCGCGCGCGGCGGGAGCGTCCGGCGCTGCACCTGGGCGTGTGACGATGTCCGGGGCGGGCGGGGAGGGGACGCCTCCCGGCCCCGCGGTCGCCGTCGCGGCCGATACGGTTGGCGCCGGGATGACGGCTCCCACTCTGGATATCCTCGTGTGCGACGACGAGTCCTCGCTGCGCGAGGCGCTGCGGCAGTCGTTCCAGCGGGAAGGGCACCGGGTGCTGGCGGTGGCCGACGGCCGCTCGGCGATCGACCACGCGAGCACGCAGCACTTCGACGTGATCCTCCTGGACATCGCCCTCGGCCCGGGCAGCCCCGACGGCTACGCGGTGTGCCGCGAGCTGCGCGCGCGGCGCAACACGATCGCGGTGATCATGCTCACCGCGCTGGACAGCGAGGCCGACGCGGTGCTCGGCCTGGAGGCGGGCGCCGACGACTACGTCGTCAAGCCGTTCCGCCCGGCCGAGCTGCGCAGCCGGATCCGCGCGGTGATGCGGCGCGTGGGGGCGGGGGACCATCGTGCCACGGGCGCGCTGAAGGTCGGCGCCCTGTCGCTCGACCCGGGGCTGCGCGAGGTCCAGCGCGACGGGCGTCCCATCGACCTGACCTTCTCGGAGTTCGAGATCCTCCACGCGCTGATGGGCCAGAGCCATCGCGTGCACTCGCGCCACGACCTGCTGCGCGCGATCTGGGGCGACAGCGCCTACCGCGACCCGCGGTCGATCGACGTGCACATCCGGCACCTGCGGGAGAAGCTCGAGGCCACGCCGGAGACGCCGGAGCTCATCCTCACCGTTCGCGGCGCCGGGTACCGCATCGGCGAGCCCTGATCGTGCGCTTCGGCCTGCGCGAGCGATTCGTCGCCCTCGTGGCGGCCCTGTGCGCCCTGACGCTCGCCGTGGCCGCGGTCGGCCTCTTCTCGCCGCTGGACCGCCTCCTGCGCGGCGCCGCCCGCGAGAGCCTCGCGCAGACGATGCACAGCGAGCTCCAGGACTTCACGTCGCTGGACGAGAAGGTCGTGCACGTCAACAGCCGGCGCCTGCTGGTCGCGACGCGGCCGCTGCGCCGCACGGGCGCCGACGTCGCCGTCTTCGACCGCTCGGGCCACGCGCTGGTGAGCACCGATCCTGATCGCGGGGAGCCGTTCGTCGCCGCCATGGACGCGGCGCGCACGGGCAAGGAGCGGCGCATCGTCGTCGGGGGCTCTCACCCCGAGGCCGAGGTCGCGGTCCCGGTGACGATCGATGGCGTGCCCGTGATCATCGCGGCGCGCCGCCCGATCGAGGACATCGCGGCGGTCACGCGGGTGCTGCGCCGCGCGTTCGCGGTCGCCGGCGCGGCGGGCCTGCTCGGCGCGCTGCTCATGGGGGTCCTGATCGCCGGTCGCGCGGCGGGCCGGATCCGGCGCCTGCGCGACACCGCCGAGCGCGTCGCGCAGGTCGGCCCGGTCGCCGAGTTCCAGCCCGAGGGCGGGCGCGACGAGATCGGCGACCTGAGCCGGACCTTCGCGTTCATGCAGACGCGGCTGCGCGAGCAGGAGCAGGCGCGACGCGCGTTCGTGGCCACCGCGTCGCACGAGCTGCGCACGCCGGTCGCCTCGCTCCAGGTCATGCTCGACCTGCTGATCTCCGACCTGGAGGCCGAGCCGGTCGCCGTGGCCGACGCCCGGCAGCAGGCGCGCAACGCCGACGCGCAGGCGGCGCGCCTGTCGCAGCTGGCCGGCGAGCTGCTCGACCTCAGCCGGATCGACGCCGGCGTGGCCCCGCGCAACGAGCCCGTCGACGTCGGCGAGGTGCTGCGCTCGGTCATCGCCGAGCTGGAGGTGCGGCTCGTGGGGGAGGGGCGGAGGATCGCCCTGGACGTCGACGGGAACGCCGAGGCGCTGGGCGATCCCGGCGACGTCGCGCGGATCCTGCGGATCCTGCTCGACAACGCGCTGCGCCACACCCCCGCCCCAGGCGGCGTGCGCACCGCGGTGACCGCCGACGGCGCCCGGGTCGGCATCCTCGTCGAGGACGAGGGCCCTGGCGTTCCCGCCGAGGACCGCGATCGGATCTTCGAGCGCTTCGCCCGCGGCGCCGAGGCGGTGCCGGGCGGCTTCGGCCTCGGGCTGGCGATCGGCCGGGAGCTGGCGCGCCGCATGGGCGGCGACCTCGTGCTCGACGACGCGGAGGCCGGGGCGCG
>JAWVGD010000607.1:0-2519 GCA_033855515.1 Baekduia sp. | reverse complement strand
GCCGGCGGCCTCGACCTCGCGGTGGTCCGGCGCGACCAGGCGGTCGGTGAAGTACGCGTCGACGGCGGTCCGGCGCTCCTGGGTCACCGCCCGATCATGCCCAGGTGGCGAACCGGACGAGCTGCCGCTCGGCGCGGGGTGCCCGCGTCGCCAGCACGCACGTATGCCCGCCGCGGCGCCAGGTGACGACCGTCGCACCGCCGCGCCGGATTACAGCGAGCTCGAGGCCGCCGGCACGCACGTGCCGGGCTCCGGCGGGCTCGGGCAGCGGCGCGCCGTCGACGATCGTGTACCCGACGGCGCCGGCCGGGCCGCGGTAGACGAGGGTCGTGGCCGGGCGTCCGCCCAGGCGATCGTGGCGCGCGCCGGTCAGGCGCCAGGCCGGCCACGTGTAGCCGTAGTTGGGGAACTGGACGCCGCCGACCTGCGCCTGGACGAGGTGCTCGTCGCCGGCGTCGACCGGCGGCGCGGGCGCCGTCGGCCGGGCGAGCGCCACGGCCACCGCGTCGTCGACGGACGGCGTCGAGGCGCCGTGGGATCCGCCCCCGGCCAGGAGGACGACCGCGACGACGACGGCGGCCAGCGCGCCGGCGGCGCCCGCGAGGGCCGGCAGCGTGACGCGCGGGCGGCGGCGCGGCGCTGCGTCGGCGGACCGTTGCGCCGCCAGCCGTGCACGCAGCGCCGGCGGCGCGTAGACCGTCGCAGCCGCGGCGGCGACGCGCGCGCCGAGCGCCTCGGATGCCCCGGGGTCCAGCTCGTCGTGGTGGTCGCGTGGGTCGGGCATGGCGGTCAGCGGCTCGGTGACGGATCGGGGACGGTGGCGCCCGGGCCGGCTTCGGCGTCGGGGCGCAGGGCCCGCGCCAGCCGCGCTCGTCCGCGGTGCAGTCTCGTGGTGATGGTGCCCTCCTTGGTCTGCAGCGCGCGGGCCGCCTCGCCATAGCTCAGGCCGACGACGTCGATCGCCACGACCGCGTCGCGCTGGTCGCCGGGCAGCCGCGCGATCTCGGCCAGCAGCTCGTGGACGGCGAAGGCCGCCTCGGGATGGCGCGGGTCGCTTGCGCGCGCGAGGCCGTCGCGCTCGGGGTCGAATTCCAGCGGCGCGGGCCGCCGCTTCTGGCTGCGCAACCGGTTCAGGAACGTGTTGCGCAGGACGCGCAGCAGGTAGCCGAGGTCGTCGTCGTGGCGCAGGAAGCGCGGCCGGGCCAGGACGCGGGCGTAGGTCTCCTGCACGAGGTCCTCGGCGTCGTGGGGGTTGCCGCACAGGGCGAGCGCTGCGCGGTAGAGCCGGTCGACGTGATCGCCGAGACGCTGGGGATCCAGCGCGCGGGGGGAGCCCTCGTCGGGCATCCCGTCGACTCTAACGGGCGCGGAGCGGTACGTCAGTGCGCTCAACCGACCGTCAACGTCCCCTCCATGCCCTGGGCGCGATGGTTGCCCACCGGGCAGTAGAACGTGTACTTGCCGGGCTTGAGCTTGACGCTGAGCGACGACGTCCCGCCGGGCTGGGCGATCGCGCCCGACTGCGCCACCCCGTCGCCCGTGATCGCGATCGCGTGCGGAAGCCCGTTGCCGCCGGGGTTGTCGAGCTTGAGCGTGACGGTGCCGGCCTTGGCCTTCAGCGCCGCCGGCGCCAACGAGAGCCCGCCGGACTCCTTGGCGGCGAGCGCGAGCGCCTGGGCGCCGGCGGGCGCGGCGGCGGCGGGCGCCGCGGCGGGTGTCGTCGCCGCGGCAGCCGACGTGGTCTTCGGACCGCCGCCGCCGTAGGCGCCGCCGCCGCCGCTGCTGGAGCTGCTGCCGCACCCAGCGGCCAGTGCCGCCGTGGCAGCGGCGGCGAGGAGCAGGAACCGTGAGGATGGGCCGTTCATTCCCCTGTTAAGACACGCTGCCGGGCGGATCCTTCCCGCGACGCGTCAGCCCGTCGGGAGGACGTGCGTGTCGGCCCGCGCGAACGTCGCCCAGGCGCGATCGCCGCGCGCCAGGCCGGCCGCTTGGGCCGCGGGGATCTCCGCGACGATCCCGCCGACGCGCACCCGTGCTCGCGGCCCCTCGTCCTCCACTCCTTCGACGAGGCCCGGGACCGCCCAGTCGCCGGGGCCCACCGCGTCCTCGCGGTCCACGACCCGGACCGCCCAGGGCTGGACCGCGACCGCGGCGCCGTCCACCAGCCCGTGCACGACGTTGGCGCCGGTGAACGCGGCGACGAACGGATCGGCGGGGGCGTCGCGCAGCTGCGCGGGCGTGCCGAGCTGGCGCAGCTCGCCGTCGACCAGGACGCCGACGCGGTCGGCGAGCGCGACCGCGTCGCGGTGGTCATGGGTCACCAGGAGCGTCGGCAGCCGCAGCTCCGCCAGCAGCACGGCGAGCTCCCCGCGCACGACCGCGCGCGTGTCGGCGTCCAGAGCGGAGAGCGGCTCGTCGAGCAGCAGGACCGCCGGGTCGCGCGCGAGCGCCCGGGCCACGGCGACGCGCTGGCGCTCACCACCGCTCAGCGTTCCGGGCCGGGCGCCCGCCAGCGTCCC
>JAWVGD010000606.1:0-3819 GCA_033855515.1 Baekduia sp. | reverse complement strand
GCTCGACGTTCGGCTTCTGGCGCTCGACATCGACGTCGCCCATGTAGACGACGCACTCGAGGTCCAGCAGCGCGCAGGCCGTGGCGGTCGCGGTGCCGTGCGACCCGGCGCCGGTCTCGGCCACCACTCGCGGCTTGCCCATGCGCTTGGCGAGCAGCGCCTGGCCGAGCGCGTTGTTGATCTTGTGCGCGCCGGTGTGGTTGAGGTCCTCGCGCTTGAGGTAGATCTCGCGGCCGGCGACCTCCGAGAGGCGCGGTGCGAGGTACAGCGGCGAGGGCCGGCCGACGTAGTCGCGCTGGAGGTGCTCGAGCTCGGCGCGGAACGCGGGGTCCGACCACGCGTCGAGCCACGTGCGCTGCAGCTCGCCGAGCGCGGGCATCAGCGTCTCGGGGACGTACTGGCCGCCGTAGGGCCCGAAGCGGATCTCGAGGCCGGTCGTCATGCCGCGGGCGCCTCGGTGGCCTGCGGCGGGCGCACGGGGCTCCCGCGTCCGGCCGGCGTGCGCACCGGCGGCGCGGGCGGCGCGGCGCCGTCGGGGTCGCCCTCGGCGGCGGTCGCGCGCACGGCGGTGGCGAAGGCCAGGAGCTTGTCGGGGTCCTTGACCCCGGGCGAGGCCTCGACGCCGCTGGCGACGTCGACGGCGAACGGGTGCACGGTCTCGATGGCCTCGGTGACGTTGTCGGGCGTCAGGCCGCCGCTGAGGATGAGCGGGATCTTCGAGTAGCGCCGGCTCAGCGTGGTCCAGTCGAACGTCTCCCCCGTGCCGCCGCGCAGGCCCTCGCGGTGGGTGTCGAGGAGGTGGAAGTCGGTGTGGAACGCCTGGATCGCCACGACGTCGGACGCGAGGCGGACCGACTGGGCCTTGATGACCTTGGCGCCGGTGCGGCGCGCGACCTCGCCGGCGTAGGACGGGCCCTCGTCGCCGTGCAGCTGCACGATCGTCAGCCCGAGCATGTCGGCCAGCGCGGCGACCTCGTCCAGCGACTGGTTGACGAAGACGCCGACGAGCTCGACCTTGCGGCGCACGGCCTTGGCGATCCGGATGCCCTCGGCGGGATCGCAGGCGCGCTTGGAGCCGGGCCAGAGGATCAGGCCGATCGCCCAGGCGCCGGCCGACACCGCCAGCTCGGCGTCGCCGACGCTCGTGATGCCACAGAACTTGATGCGGGGGACGCGGTAAGCCACGCCCTCCATCTTAGGTGGCGCTGCGCCGTCAGCCGGTCTGCAGCTGCGCCGGGCGCTTGCCGAGCGTGACGGTGACGGTCTTGGTCGAGTTCTTGCGGACGAGCACGACCTTGACCTTGTCGCCGGGCTTGTGGGCCGCGACGAGCTGGCCGAGCTGGTCGCTCGACGTGATGTCCTTGCCGTCGAACTTCGTGACGATGTCGCCGCCGAGGACGACGTCGCTCGAGCTCTGGCCCTGGAGCTGGGCCTGGAGGTTGCCGGCCTTGATGCCGGCTTGATCGGCCGGGCTGCCGGCCTCGACGGTCTGCACGAGCGCGCCGTGGTTGACGGGCAGGTTCAGCGCGTCGAGCTGCCCGTCGACGGTCAGCGACGTCACCCCGAGGTAGGCGCGCTGGATCGACTCACCGCTCTTGAGGTTCGCCAGGATCTGCTTGGCGGTGTCGATCGGGACGGCGAAGCCGATGCCGACGCTGCCGTTGGAGCCGTCGCCGGTCTCGATCTGGGAGTTGATCCCGATGACCCGGCCGGCCGAGTCGATCAGCGGGCCGCCCGAGTTGCCCGGGTTGATCGCGGCGTCGGTCTGGATGACGTCCTTGATCGCGAAGCCGTTGGGCGCCTGGATCTGACGCTGCAGCGCCGAGACGACGCCGGTGGTGAGCGTGCGGTCCAGGCCGAACGGGTTGCCGATCGCGATCGTCGGATCGCCGACGTGGACGTCCTTGGAGGAGCCGAGCGGCAAGGCCTTGAGGTCCAGGCCCTCGGGGACGACCTTCAGCAGCGCGAGGTCGGTCGACGGGTCCTTGCCGATGACCTTGGCCTTGACCGTCTTCTTGTCGGCGAACTGCACCGTCACGGTGCCGGCCTGGGCACCGTCGATCACGTGGTTGTTGGTGAGGATGTCGCCGCTGCCGTCGATGACGAACCCGGAGCCGGTGGCCTCGCTCTTCTGCGTGCCGCCGAACGTGTCGAACGGGTTGTTCGTCTGCTGGACGATCTCGGAGCGGACGAACACCACACCCGGCGCATAGCGCTGGTAGATGTCGGCGGCGGTCAGGCCCTCGGCCGCGTTGGAGCGGTTCTTGCCGTTGACGCCCTCCGAGGCCACCGCCGCCTGGCGGATGACCGTCGTCGTGTGGCCGTTGCTGCTGCCGCGCCCGTCGATCGCGACGGTGACCCCGGCGGCAACGCCGCCGCCGAGCAGCGCGGCGATGAGCAGGGGCAGGGCGACGCTCTTGGATGTCGGGGCAGGGGGCTGGCTCATGACGAGGCGGAGGATCCTGAGGATCGCTGAAGCGATGCTGAAGTCGTTCTAAATCTTGCTAAAGCGCAGATGAGACCTGGACGGACAGGCGGCGTCTCAGAGCCCGTCGTCGGTGCTGTGGGCGCCGTGGCCGGCGAGGTCGCGCAGCGCCACCTCCGGCTCGGGGGCGCGCATGAGCGTCTCGCCGATGAGCACCGCGTCGATGCCGACGCGCTCGAGCTCCTCGATCTGGGCGCGCGTGTGGAAGCCCGACTCCGAGACGACGGTCTTGCCGGCGGGGACGTCGGAGAGCAGCTCGTAGGTCCGCTCGACGTCGACGCTGAAGTCGGTGAGGTTCCGGTTGTTGATGCCGATGACATCGGCGTCGATGACCTCGAGCGCGGTCGCCAGCTCGGGCTCGTCGTGGACCTCCACCAGGACGTCGAGGTCCAGCCCGAGGGCTTCGTGGTGCAGCGCCGCGAGGTCGTCGGGGTCGAGCGCCGCGACGATCAGCAGGATCGCGTCGGCGCCCGCCACCGCAGCCTCGTAGACCTGGTAGGCGTCGACCATGAAGTCCTTGCGCAGGATGGGCAGCGCCGTCGCGGCGCGGGCCTCCTCGAGGTCGGCGAGCGTCCCGCCGAAGTGCGGGCCCTCGGTCAGGACCGAGAGCGCGGCGGCGCCTCCGCGCTCGTAGGCCTGCGCGATCTCGGTGACGGTCGCGCCCGCGCGGATCTCCCCGGCCGACGGCGAGCGCCGCTTGTGCTCGGCGATGATCGACACGCCCGGGCGGACGAGCGCCTCGCTGAACGGGCGGCCCTCCCGGTGCGGGGCCAACCGCGACTCCAGCTGCGCGAGCGGGATCTCCCGCCGGCGGCGCTTGACCTCGTCGCGGGTGACGTCGACGATGCGCTCCAAGACGTTGTTCATGTGGCTTTCGGTGCCAGTTCTCCGCTGATGCGGACGTACTCGTCGAGCGTGCTCGCGGCAGCGCCGGAGGCGATGGTCTCGCGTGCCAGGTCGACGCCGGAGCGCAGGTCGTCCACGACCCCTCCAGCGTAGATCGCCGCGCCCGCGTTGAGCAGGACCAGGTCCGTGTCGGGGCCGTCCCGGCCGGCGAAGATCGCGCGGGCGATCGCGGCGTTGGCCGCCGGATCGCCGCCCGAGATCGCCGAGGCCGGCGCTTCGGGCAGGCCCACGTCCGCGGGCGACACGTCGTAGCGCGTCAGCTCGTCGCCGTTGACCTCGACGACGTGCGTGGGCGCGGACGTGCTCATCTCGTCCAGACCATCCGCGCTCGACACTACCAGCGCCCGGTCACATCCCAGCTGCGACAGGGCTCCGGCCAGCGCCTCGAGGTAGGCCGGGTCGGACACGCCGATGACCTGGCGGCGCGC